>CALQIY020000005.1 GCA_943330755.2 Opitutus sp. GAS368 | reverse complement strand
CCCGTCGCCAATCGCGGCTGGTCCGCGGCCGCAACCAAAGCTTTGGTGGAGCAAGGGGTATGGCGCTGATCGAAGAGATCCTCGGCCGGCCCGCGCTGCGGCAAGCGCTGTGGCGCTGGTGGTATCCGTTCTTCACCCGGCGGGTGCGGACCCAAGGCATCGATTTCCTCAACTACGCTTTCGAAGCGAAGCCGCCGCTGGGCATACCCTTGGCGCCAGCCGACGAGCCGTTCCGTCCGAACATCCAGCTCTACCACCACGTCGCGGCGAAGGCCGGTTTGACGGGCGCCCGCGTGCTTGAGGTCAGTTGTGGCCATGGGGGCGGGGCCGCCTACCTTACGCGGACCTTTGGTCCGGCGGAATACGTGGGCCTGGACCTCAATCCCGAGGGCATTCGCCACTGCCAAGGCCGCCATCCGCTGGCCAACCTGCGGTTTGTCCAGGGCGATGCCATGGCGCTGCCTTTTCCGGATGGTTCGTTCGATGTCGTCGTCAATGTCGAGGCATCACACTGCTACCCCGATTTCCGTAAATTCTTGGATGAAGCCGCCCGCGTGCTCAAGCCGGGGGGACGCTTGGTCCATGCCGATCTCCGCTATCCGGGGCAGGTGGCTGCTTGGGTGGATGACCTGGCGCACCATCCCCATCTACGTCTCGAGCGGATGCGACTCATCAATCCCGAGGTGGTGCGCGGCATGGAACTGAACACCCCGCGCTACACGGAGATGATCCGGACGTGCTTCCCGTGGTTCCTGCACCGGCTGGGGCTCGACTTCGCCGGCGTCAAGGGGTCGCGGTTGCACCGTGACGCCTTAAGCGGGGAACTCAGCTACCGGAGTTTCGTCTTACGAAAGCGGCCGAACGCTTAGGCCTTATGGATGGGCGGCGGCGTGCTGTTCAGGCCGCGGTTGCGGAGGCCGTTCAGGACGATGAGGTTGATCAGGTGCATCACGCCGAGGACGATGACGACGATGCCCAACTTCCAGCTGAGGTGCTCGGCGACGGTGAGGCCACGCGTGGGCGGCGTGCCGGTCGAGAGGAAGAGCAGCATGAAGCCGAAGTTCACCAGGTAGAAGCCGATGATCAGGAGGTTGTTGACCGAGTCGGCCATGGCCGCGTTGCCGTGGAAGGCGTCGACGAGGAAGGCGCGGCCGCTGCGGAAGAGGGTCCGCCCGACCCAGATCGTGATGGCGAGGGCGACGACGAAGTAGATGCCGTATTCGATGAAGCTGAGCGGATCGGTCACGGCGTAGTTGTTTTCCATGGTCATGCCAGCTTGGCGGCGGCTTCGCCGGTTTCAATCCGCCATATTTTGTATAAGAATAGGTACCGGGGCTCATTATCGCAGCGACGGGTTCGTCAGCGGCGGTCGTGAAAACGCCGCCCAAGCGACAAAACAGGCCCGGGAAGGCAGGTCGATACGAGCGAACGCGAGGGTCGGCCGCCCGCCGCCGGGCTTACTTGGGTTCGAGCAGGATCAGCCGGCCGGGCGTGCTCGTGCCTGCGGCCAACGAGTTGCCGCGGCAGTATTCCGCGATGAGCACGCGATGGCCCGGCAGGGTGATCATGGAGATGGGGCGGGCGAGCGGCGTCGCGACCGTCGTGACGACGGCCTCCTGTCGGGTGAAGTCGAGGCGGGCTTGGATGAGGTCGAAGCCGCTCTGGTCCTTGAGGTAATTGCCGAAACGGCTGATCAGAAAACTGCCGCCCAGCGGCGCCGGCCAGTCGGCCCCGAGTTCCAGGATGGTCGAGGGCGAGGAGTGCGGCGTGAAGGTCGCGCTGCCCCCGCGGTCGTTGGCGTCCGGCCCGAGGTTTTTGAACGGGCGGACGAACTGCAGGCCCTGTGGGGCGTCCGGGGTATGCGGGTAGGGTTTGGTCGTCCAGTCCCCGAACTCGTAGGGGAAGCCATAGTGCTTGCCCGGCTTGATCCAGTTCAATTCCTCGGGGGTGTCCGCATCCGTGCCGTTCTCCACTCCGAGGAGTCGGCCTTGGTGGTCCCAGCTGAAGTGGTAGGTATTGCGGAGGCCGTGGGCGACGACTTCGATGCGCGGGGCGGCGCTCTGGGGGTCGAGCCGCCAGAGTTTCGCGGTGAGCGCGTTTTCGCCCGACTTGTCGTAGTTCGGAGAATTGCCTTCTTCCCCGCCGTCGGTGCGTGAGCCGCTGCTCACATACATCAGGCCATCGGGGCCTTGGGCGATGTGGTTGACGCCATGGTTGTAGGGGCCGACGCCGAAGTTGTAGCCCGTCCGGAACCATGCCTGCGGCTTGGACCAACCGCCCTCGCCGGTCCAAGGTTCGGTCCGCCAGATCGTGACTTCATTGAAGACGGGTTGCTTGGCTTTGTTGCCTTGATTGCTGATGAAGTAGAGTCGACCGCGGTCATCGGTACCCAGTCCAAGACAAGTGGTATCGCCGAGCTTGGGGTCGAGGATGTCCTTGCCGGACCAGAGTAGTTTGACGTCGTGGGTCGCGATGTTCCACGACCAGAGGTCGCCGGTGGCGGCTAGGATCACGACGTGCTTGCCGTCGGGATGGGCCACGAGGCGGGTGGGCTGGAAATCCAGCGGCGCCGCGACGGTGAATTTCCAGCCCGCGGGCGCGGCGGGAAGCACGTCGGGCGACATCGCGGCGAGCAGTTGCGCATGCGTCGGATACTTCGTCTGGCTTCGGAGTGCCGCGATTTCCTGCACGGAGGTCGCCGGGTGACGGTTGCCCCATTGGCTGAAGATGTGATTGAAGACGGCGGCGAGTTGTTCGTCGGTCAAAGTGACCGGCGGCATCCAGCCGTTATACTTCTGGCCATTGACCGTGATGTCGCCGCGCAAGCCCTCCAGCGGGGCGCGCAAGGCTTTGGCGCGTTGTGTGGCCAGGAAGTCGGCGCCGGCGAGGGGCGGAAACACCGCGGCGATCCCGCGGCCTTCTTGGCCGTGGCAGGCGGCGCAATACTGCCGGTAGAGGTCCGCGCCGACGGGCTGGCCTTGCCCAAGGGCGAGGGCAGGGAGCAGGCAAAGGAGCGAACGGAGGGGGTGCATCGCAGGAGTTTGCTTTATAGGGTCAGCGGGGTTGTCCTGTCCAGCCCCGGGCGGTAGTTCGTTCTGGAATCGCCCTGGGGGTCGGGTAACTTGGGCCGACCCCATGCGCTGCATCACCTGGCTGTTCCTTTCCTGTGTTTGTCTGCTCGCGGGACCAGCCCAGCCGAACGTCTTGTTTATCCTGACCGACGACCAAGGTTACGGTGACCTTTCCGCCCATGGCAACCCGGTGCTGAAAACGCCGAACCTGGATCGCTTGCGGGCCGAGAGTTGTCGGTTTAGCGATTACCACGTCTCGCCGACGTGCGCCCCGACGCGCAGCGCTTTGCTGACCGGGCGGCATGAGTTCAAGAACGGCGTGACGCATACCATCTTCGAGCGGGAGCGCCTGACGTTGGCCGCCACGACCCTGCCGCAGATTCTGCAGAAGGCCGGTTACCGGACGGCGATTTTCGGCAAGTGGCATCTGGGCGATGAGGCGGAATACCAGCCGGGTCGACGCGGCTTCGACGAGGTCTTCATCCACGGCGCCGGGGGCATTGGCCAGACTTATGCGGGCAGCTGCGGAGACGCTCCCGGCAACACCTACTTCAATCCGGCCATTTTACATAACGGCAAATTCGAGAAGACGCAGGGGTTCTGCACCGATGTTTTCTTCGAGCGCGCCGCGAAATGGATCGAACAGGAGGTCGCCGCCAAGCGGCCCTTCTATTGCCACGTGGCCACCAACGCCCCGCACGCCCCCTACACGGCCAAGCCGGAAGATGCGGCGCGCTATGCCGGGAAGACGCCCAACGCGCAGCTCGCGCACTTCTACGGCATGATCCACAACATCGACGAGAACGTCGGGCGGCTCCTCGCCAAGTTGGAGCAACTGGGCGTCGCGAAGGACACCCTCGTCGTCTTTATGAACGACAACGGCACCGCCGCGGGGCAGGCCGTTCACAATGCCGGCATGCGCGGCGCCAAAGGCACGGCCTTCCTGGGTGGGACGAGGGCGAATGCGTTTTGGCGCTGGCCCGGGACGTTGGAAGCCCGCGATGTGGATACGCTGGCCTCCAGCATCGATTTCACGCCAACCGTCCTGGCGCTTACCGGGACACCCTTGCCCGAGTCGCTCCGCTCGCAAGTCGAGGGGCAGAGTCTGGCTCCCTTCATGCGGATCGGTCCGGTCAGCGTCCTTTGGCCCTCTCGCACGTTGGTGACACATGTTGGTCGGTGGAATCGTGGCGCTTCGCCCGAAACAGGTAAGTATGTCGGCTGTTCGGTGCGCACCGACCAGTGGCACCTGGTCTCCAGCCTGCAGCCGGGCGCCAAACCGGCCGCCGTCGCCCAAGGGCCGCGTTGGCTGCTCTTCGACGTGAAGAAGGATTACGCTGAGCAAACCAATGTCGCCGCCGATCACCCGGCGGTGGTCAAGGCCTTGTCCGAACACTTCGAGCGGTGGTGGGCGGACGTTCAGCCATCACTCGTGAACGAGAAGGCCGTCGGGCCCGCCGAGAACCCCTTCAAGGTCATGTATCGCGAGCAGATGGGGAAGTGAGGTTGGGGTGGAGTACGGAGTCCGCGGCACCGGTTGATTGGTTGATTCGTTGAATGGAGTAAGGGGTTGGATGGAGGGGCATGATGCCTCTGCAGGCAGCATCGCTCCTGCATTACCCACCATTCAACGAATCAACGATCCAACCAATCAACCGATCAGGCTAAGACCTTCTTCACCACTTCCCCGTGGATATCCGTGAGACGGAAGTCGCGTCCTTGGTAGCGGTAGGTCAGGCGGGTATGCTCGACGCCCATGAGGTGCATGATCGTCGCATTGAGGTCGTGCACGTGGATGGGGTCCTTGACGATGTTGTAGCAGAAGTCGTCGGTCTCGCCCACGACATGGCCTTTCTTGACGCCGGCGCCGGCCATGAGGACCGTGAAGCAGCGGGGATGGTGGTCGCGGCCGTAGTTGGTCTCGGTCAGCGCGCCTTGCGAGTAGATGGTGCGGCCGAATTCGCCGCCCCAGACGATGAGCGTGTCGTCCAGCAAGCCGCGCTGCTTGAGGTCCGTGAGCAAGCCCGCGGTCGCCTGGTCGGTGTCGTTGCACTGCCCGCGCAGGGCTTTCGGCAGGCCGCCATGGTGGTCCCAGCCCATGTGGAAGAGCTGCACGAAACGGACATCGCGCTCGCAGAGCCGGCGGGCGAGCAGGCAGTTCGAGGCGTAGGAACCCGGGCGCTTCACGTCCGGACCATAGAGGTCGAGCACATGCTGCGGTTCCTTGGAGAAATCGAGCAGGTCCGGCACGCTGGTCTGCATGCGGAACGCCAGCTCGTATTGCGCGATGCGGGTCTGGATTTCCGGATCGCCGAGCACGCCGTGGCGCTGTTGGTTGAGCGCGGAAATCTCATCGAGGGATTCGCGGCGAATGTCGCGGCTCATGCCTTCGGGGTCCTTGAGGTAGAGCACGCGCTCGCCTTTGTTGCGCAACTTCACGCCCTGGTGCTTGGAGGGCAGGAAGCCCGCGCCCCAGAGGCGGTCGTAGAGCGGTTGGTCGTCGGGGCGGCCACTGCCGAACGAGGACATCACGACGTAGTTCGGGAGGTTGTCGTTTTCGCTGCCGAGTCCGTAGCTGGCCCAAGAACCGATGGACGGACGACCGGCCAACTGGCTGCCGGTCTGCATGAAGGTGATGGCGGGGTCGTGGTTGATGGCCTCGGTGAACATCGAACGGACCATGCACCATTCGTCGGCTTTGCCCGCCATGTGCGGCATGACTTCGCTGAACCATAGGCCGGACTGTCCGTGTTGCTTGAACTTGAAGATCGAAGGGGCGACGGGGAAGCTCTTCTGCCCCGAGGTCATCGTGGTCAGGCGCTGTCCTTGGCGGATGGATGCGGGGAGGTCCTGCGCCCGGAATTTGTCCATCCCGGGCTTGGGGTCGAAGAGGTCCATCTGCGACGGTGCACCCGATTGGAACAGGTAGATGATCTTCTTGGCCTTGGGCGTGAAGTTGGGGAAGCCCGGTGCTTCGGGTTTTCCGGCGAAGGCGGTTGGGGCGAGGATTGAGCCGAGGGCGGCGAGGCCGATCCCTCCCGCCGAGCGTTTCAGGAAGGTGCGGCGGGACAGGGCGAGCCGGGTGGCGTCGTCGAGGCCGAAGAAATCGCGGTCGTTGCAGTTCATTCGCGGGTGACGGTTTCGTCGAGGTTGAGGAGGACGTTGGCGGTTACCGTCCACGCGGCCAGTTGCGCCGGGTCCAGGTCGGTCGGCACGGCGCTTTGGCCATTGGCGAGGAGCTTCTTCGCCGCGGGGAGGTCGGCCGCGTAGGCCGTCAAGCGTCGGTCGAGTCCCTTGCGCAGGACGGCGAGTTCCGCGGGCGTGCCCGGACGGCTGGTGACGCGTTGGAAGGCCCAGGCCAAGCGTTGGTCGGTGGTGCCGGTTTGGCGCAGCGTGAGTTCGGCCAATTTGCGCGACGCTTCCACGAAGGTGACTTCATTCAGGAGCGAGAGGGCCTGCATCGGCGTGTTGCTCCGGAAGCGCTTCACGGTGCAGACCTCGCGGGTGGCGGAGTCGAAGAGGAGCATGGAGGGCGGGGCCGCGGTACGCTTCCAGATGGTGTAGAGCGAGCGCCGGTAGAGGCCTTCGCCGGTGTCGGCCGTGTAGTTGCGCATATCGCCGTAGACGCTCGTCTCGTCCCAGACGGCTTCCGGCATGTAGGGCTTCACGCTGACGCCACCGACCTTGGGGACCAGCAGTCCGCTCACGGCCAGGGCTTGGTCGCGGATGGTCTCGGCCGGAAGTCGGAAACGTGGCCCGCGGGAGATCCAGCGGTTCTCGGGGTCCTTCTCCAATTTCTCGGGGGTCACGACCGTGCTTTGGCGGTAGGCTTGGCTCATCAGGATGAGCTTCTGCAGACGTTTCATATCCCAGCCGTTTTCGGCAAAGTCGACGGCGAGCCAGTCGAGCAATTCCGGGTGGCTGGGCCATTCGGCTTGCGAGCCAAAGTTCTCCGAGGTCTTCACGAGGCCCGTGCCGAAGAAGTTTTCCCAAGCGCGGTTGACCCAGACGCGGGCGGTGAGCGGGTGTTGGCCGCTGACGAGCCAGCGGGCAAAGCCGAGTCGATTATTCGGTTCACCGGGCGGCAGGGGTGGGAGGACGGCGGGCAACTTGCGTTCCACCTTGACGCTGGGTTTGTCGTACTCGCCGCGGTCGAGCACGAAGGCGTCCTTCGGCTGCGCCAGCTCCTTCATCACCATGACGTCGATGAGGCCAGGGAGCATATTCTTGGTGTTCTGCAGGCTGGCGAGATGAGCGTCGGCGGAACGCTTCGGGTGTTCGGGGCTTTCGCTGAAGGCCTTGGCCAGCGCCTTGCGTTCATCGGCCGTCCGCTTCGCGGGATCCTTGAGGATGAGGGCGCGGAGTTCGGTGGCTTGCGGCGTGTCCTTGAGGCTCACGAGGCTCGCGGGGAGTCCCGTCGTGCTGAGGCGGAAGCGCCCGACATTATGGTTGGCGAGGGTTTCGCAGCGCAACGTGATGGTCAGCGTCGCGCCGGCCGGGACAGCCGTGGGCGTGAGCACGAAGAGGCCTTTGCGCGGAGTGCGATTTTCGGCGACATTGCCCCCGATGGCCCAGCCGGTGCCGTTCTTGGCGCGGGCAGCCTGGGCTTTTTTGGCGCCCTTGGCGGCCTTGGTGGCCAGGCCGCCTTCCACGAGGCTCTTGATGGGCCAGCCCTCTTGGCTGAAGTCCGCTTGCGCATCGACGAAATCGAGCTCGACCTTCTTGCCGTCCGCCAAGGTCAGGACGGCATCCACGCCGCTCAGCACGAAGTTGCCGTTCGGAGCCCGTCCGAGGCTTTGCGTGGGCAAGGAAGCGTCGGGCATGACTTCGAGCAACAGGCCCGTGAGTTCGCCGGCCGGAGCCGGAGCGGTGACGGTGTAGACGTCCTTGTCCGGGTTCGTGCCACCCGCGAGCCAACTGCCGTCGGCTTGTTGCTTGAGGGTGGCGCCGCCTTTGCTGATGGCTTGGGCGCCGGTGAGCGCGGCCCAGGTTGTGGTCTTGCCGGCGAAGCCTTGCCGGAGCTTCCGCTCCCAGGCGCCTTGCGCTGCGGCGACATTCTTGGTCGCGGCCTTCGCCGCGAGTTCCGCTTCGGCGATGGCTTTCTCGACTTCGGCGAGGCGGGCCTTGGCCGCAGGCGTCGCAAAGGTGTAGGTGGGGGCGGTGTTGCCGCCCTTACGGGTCGATGCGGCCCCACCGAATTCGCCGAGCACGCCCGTTTCGTCGTTGGAGTTGAAGTAAGCGAAGAACTGATAGAATTCCTTTTGGGAAATCGGGTCGTACTTATGGTCGTGGCAACGGCAGCAATTCATCGTCAGCGCCATCCAGGTCGAACCAGTCGTCTCGACGCGGTCGATGACGGTTTCAACGGCCCACTCGGCCACGATGCGGCCTCCCTCGCCGTTCAGGCGGTGGTTGCGGTTGAAACCCGTCGCCACGATCTGGTCTTCGGTCGGATTGGGCAGCAGGTCACCGGCGAGTTGTTCGATCGTGAAGGCATCGAAAGGCTTGTTCGCATTGTAGGCGCGGATGACCCAATCGCGCCAGGGCCACATCGTTCGGGTGGTGTCGCTCTGGAAACCGTTGCTGTCGGCATAGCGGGCGAAGTCGAGCCATTGGGCGGCCATGCGCTCGCCGTAGTGCGGCGAAGCCAAGAGGCGGTCCAAGGCCTTGGACCATGCATCGGGTGAAGTGTCGGCCAAGAAGGCGGCGAGGTCCGCTTCGGTGGGCGGCAGGCCCGTCAGGTCCAGCGCGGCACGGCGGAGGAGGGTGGTGCGGGGGGCTTCGGGAGTGCCGCTCAAGCCTTTGGCGGCGCGGGTTTGGGCGACGAAACCATCGATGGCGTTGCCCCCCGCGGGGATGGCGGGGACCGCCGACTTCTTCGGCGTTTGGAAGGCCCAGTGGCCTTGGTAGACGGCGCCTTCTTTGATCCAGCGGGCCACCAATTCAATCTGCTCCTTCGAGAGCACCTTGTGGAACTCCGCAGGGGGCATGTGATCGTCCGCATCCGTCGTCAGCAGGCGCTTCATCACCGCGCTCCGCTCGGGGTACCCGGGGACGATCGCAGGGTCGCCCGACTTCCCGCCCCGCCGCGCGGCCTCGAGCGAGTCGAGCCGGAGCTTCCCCTTCATCTTCGCTTCGTCCGGCCCGTGGCAGGCGTAGCAGGTGTCGGAGAAGATGGGGCGGATGTCGCGGTTGAATTCGACGCGGTCCTCGGCGAGCACCGCGGAGGCGGCGGCGAGCAGGACCAGGAGGGACGACCGACGGACGCGCATCGCTTATTTGGCTTCGGCGAGGGACTTGATGGAGAGGGCGCGGAAACCGACGGCATCACCGTGACCGGCGAAGCCGAAGAAGCCGTTCTTGCGATCCTTGCCCGGGTGGGCGCTCTTGCCCATGACCGTGGCCATGTCGACCTTGCTGAGGTCGGCGTCGAGGATGACGAAGCCGTTGAGTTCAACCTTGATGGTCGAGCCCTTGACGGTGACTTCCTGGTAATTCCATTCGCCGATGGGACGCTGGTAGCCGCGCTGGGCGCCGACCATGCCATAAGCCGAGCCGTGGACTTGGCGCGGGTCGATCTTGCCCTTCACCTTGTCGTAGTTGTCGTCCAGCACTTGGAGTTCGCACATGCCGACGTAGGCGGTGTTGCCGGTGCCGGGGAAGCGGAGGCAGAGGCCGTTGTTGCCGCCGGCCGGCACCTTGAATTCGAGGCGGGCGACGAAGTCGGTCAGGTCGTCCTTGTGGAAGAGGTTGCCGCCTTTGCCGGGCTTGCAGAAGATCGCGCCGTCCACGACTTCGTATTGGTCGGTCGCGCCCTTCCAGTCGGTGAGGTCTTTGCCGTTGAAGATGGCCTTGAAGCCTTCGGTCCCCTTCGCGGCGAGGTACTTGTTGGCTTCGGCGCCATTGATTTCACGGACGAAGATATTGCGCCAGCGGATCGGGGCGCCATGGGTCTGGAGGCAAATCGGGCCCTTGGCCGGGACGGCCACCTTCCGGTCGTAGTAGTTCTCGAGGCTGGCGTGATCGACGGTCTGCTTGCCGTTGAGCCAGATGCTGACGCGGGCGCCGACCATGACGATGCGCAGGGTGTTCCATTCGCCCGGAGCCTTGTCGGCGAGGACGAGCGGGAACTTGCCGTTGTTCAGGCCGTTGTTCCAGAGCGCGCCGCTGCCTTTGTCGGCGCCGTTCTTCTTTTCCTTGGCGTTCGCGGGATCCCAGATCTGCACCTGCGGCACGTTGCGCAGGTAGATGCCGGAGTCGCCGAGGGGCGCCATGTTGTACTCGAGGGTCAACTCGATGTCGCCGTATTCCTTATCGGTGGTGGCGTACTTGCCCTTGCCGTCGTTGACGAGTTCGTCGCCTTCGGCCTTCCAGTGGGCGAGCATGTCGGCGGTCCAGGCCTTATCGCGCTCGGCGCGCTTTTCGGGCGCGAGGGCGAGGTAGGCTCGGTGGTCGGAGGTGTCGCCGCCGCGCCAGCCGGTGAGGTCCTTGCCGTTATAGAGCGAGGTGAAGCCTTCGGGGGGCGTGGGTGCGGCCGTCAGGGCGACGGAGGCGAGGAGGAGGGCGAGGAGACGCATGGAGTGGGGAAGGGGGATTAGAGCGGTTCGAGCGTGCAGCGCTTCACTTCGAAGGCGCCGCCTTCGGATTGGAGGCCGATGGTGCCTTCGGTCAGGTTCAGGCCGGTCGCCTTATTCACTTCCTTGCCGTTGACGAGGATGGTCACCGTGTCCTTGTCGCAGATCGTGGTGAAGGTGTTCCATTCGCCGGCGGGCTTTTCCGCGTCGAGCTGTTTGCCGATGCGGTAGCCACGGACGGTACCGTCCTTGGCCTTCAGCGCGACGCCTTCCTTGGCCGTGGCGCCGGACCAGAGGTAGAAGTCGCCTTGGTTCTTGTGCATGCCTTGGCACTCGATGCTCTTCGGCCAGATGGCGTCGGGCGCGGTCATGTGGACGACGACGCCGGTATTGCCGGGCTTGGTGAAGCGCCATTCGACCGTGAACTTATATTGTTTGTAGGATTTCTCGGTGCGGAGGAAGCCGTTGGGCTTGCCGGCGCAGACCAAGAGGCCGTCTTTGACCGACCAAGTTTCCGCGGCGGGAGCGCCGCCCTTCAGGAAGGAGGTCCAGCCGGCGAGGTCCTTGCCGTTGAAGAGTTCGACCTTCGCGCTGGGCGTGGCGGCGGCAACCGCGGCGCTCGCGGCCGGGGCGTCGGCCGCCATGGCTAAGGGGGAGGCGAGGACGGACGAGAAGATCGCCGCCCAGAGTGGGAGGAGGGTACGTGGGGACATGGGCTGAAGTTAGCCCAACCCCGACTCATGAGAAGGCTAAAGAGGGGGCGGTGCCGGCAAATAAATGATGGCTATTCCCTCTATACCTTGGGCGTCGCCTAGGCCGTGAGCTGCAGGGCGGAGAACTCGTCCAGGAACAGGCGCACGCTTGGGTGCGTCCGGAGAATCGCGGCGGGGCACTTCGGGGTCAGCGGTCCGAGGCAGGCGGCCGCGACGGCTTGGGCTTTACGCAGGCCCGGCACGACGACGCTCAGGTGCCGGGCTTGGCGGAAGACGGGGATGGTTAGGCTCAGGGCTTGCTTGGGGACATCCGCCAAGGTTGCGAAGCAACCGTCATTCAGTTGTTGCTGCCGGCAAGCGTGATCGAGGTGGACGACCTTGACGAGGAGGGGGTCGTCGAAGTCGGCCACGGGCGGGTCGTTGAAGGCGATGTGGCCGTTTTCACCGATGCCCAGGCAGATGAGGTCGATGGGGGCGGCCTTGAGCAAGCTGGCGTAGCGGGCGGCTTCCTGGGCGGGGTCAGGGGCTTCCCCGTGGATTTCAGCGAAGCTGCCGAGGGCGACGTGGTCGAGGAAGTGCCGGCGCAGGTAGGTGCGGAAACTGGCGGGGTGTTTTGCGCCAAGTCCGATATACTCATCCATGTGGAAGCCGTCGACGCGCGACCAGTCCACGCGGCCACGGCTTTGGAGGATGAGCTCGGCCAGGAATTCGTTCTGCGACGGGGCGCAGGCGAAGACCAGCCGAGCCCTGGGTTGCAGGGCGAGCGTGCGCGCCAGGAGCGCGCAGACGTGCGCGGCCGCCTGCTGGCCCATCTCGCCACGCGTCCGGCAGACGTCCGTGGGGATGGGCTGGTCAGGCAAGGCCATCGCGTTAAGCCATGATGCCCTTGACGAGCTTGCCGGCGACTCCCGTCAGGCGGATGTCGAGGCCTTGAAGCTTCACGGTCAGGCGCGTGTGTTCGATGCCGAGGAGCGCGAGCATGGTGGCGTGCAGGTCATGCACATCGACGATGTTCTCGACGGAGCGATAACCGAGTTCGTCGGTGTTGCCGTACACGGTGCCGGACTTCACGCCGCCGCCGGCCAGGAAGACGCTGAAGCCGAGGATATGGTGGTCGCGGCCGGTGCCTTGGCCCATCGGGGTGCGGCCGAATTCGCCACCCCAAAGCAGGAGGGTGTCTTCCAGCATGCCTCGTTGCTTGAGGTCGGCGATCAACGCCGCGGTCGCTTGGTCCACGTCCTTCGCGGCCGAACGCATGCCGTCTTCGATGCCGCCATGGTGATCCCACGCGCGATGGTAGAGTTGGATCATCCGCACGCCCCGCTCGGCGAGGCGGCGGGCCATGAGGCAATTGGAGGCGAAGGAGCCGTCGCCGACTTCCTTGATGCCGTACTTCTCGAGGGTCTTGGGCGACTCGTTCTTGAAATCCAGGAGGTCCGGCACGCTCGACTGCATTTTGAACGCGAGTTCATACTGGGCGATGCGGGTCGCGATCTCGGGGTCGACCGTTTCTTCGGCGAGGTTGCCGTTGAGGCGGCGGATCTCATCGACGACCTGTCGCTGGGTGCTTTGGCAGACGCCCTGCGGATTGCCGATGTAGTGCACCGCTTCACCCTTGGATTGGAACAGGATGCCTTGGTATTTGCTGGGTAAGGCGCCACTCGACCACTGGCGGGAAGAGATGGGCTGGAGGCCCGTCTTGCCGGCCGAGGTGAGGACGATGTAACCGGGGAGGTTCTCGGTCTCGGAGCCCAAACCATACAGGAGCCATGAGCCCATGCTGGGGCGGCCCTTGATGATCGAGCCGGTGTTCATGAAGGCGTGCGCCGTGTCATGGTTGATCTGCTCGGTCTGCATCGAGCGGATGACGCAGAGGTCATCGGCTTGGCCGCCGATGTGCGGGAAGAGGTCGCTGATCTCGATGCCGGCCTTGCCGTACTTCTTGTAATCGACGAACGAACCGCGGGCCTTGAGCACGGCGCCTTGGAGCTGCGCGAGTTGCTGGCCCTTGGTGAAGGACTCGGGGAAGGCTTGGCCGTCGAGTTTTTTGAGGGCGGGCTTCCAGTCGAAGGTCTCGAGGTGGGAAGGGCCGCCCGCCATGCAGAGGTAGATGACGCGTTTGGCCTTCACCGGGAAGTGCGGGGACTTCAGCACTCCCTTGGAGAAATTCGCGGGGCCGGGTGCGTCGGTGGCGGCCAAGCCTTTGGCCGCAAGCATGGCGAAGGCGGCGCCGCCCAAGCCATAGGCGCTCTTGGTCAGGAAGCTGCGTCGGTTGATCGACAGCGTATGCGCGATGGGGTCGTAAGGGTGCATGGCTTAATAGCGCGTGATGACTTCGTGGGAATTGAGGAGCACGCGGCAGGCCTGCGTCCAGGCGGCGTGGACGGCGGGGTCGTCGGTCGGCGGCGGCGTCAGGCCGATCTTCAGGAGCTTGGTGGCCTCCGCGGGATTGGCCGAGTAGTAGGCCTGCTGGTCGGCGATGAGCTTTTCCAGAGCCGACCGTTCGGCTGGCTTGATGCCGCGGCCGACCGCCAGGATGAAGGCGGCGTTGAGGCGGTCTTCCTTCGCAGGCTTCGCGAGGAGGCGGGCCGCGAGGACGCGGGCGGCTTCGACGAAGGTGGGGTCGTTCAGGAGCGTCAGCGCCTGTTGGGGCGTATTGCTCGAACTGCGCAGCGCGACGCACTCGTCGCGGGCCGGCGCATCGAAATTGACCAGCATCGGATGCAGGAACATGCGCTGCCAGTGCATGTAGAGTCCACGCCGCCATTGTTCGGCGTCCTTGCTCGCGACGTAGGTGCGGTTCGGGAATTGCAGGGGCTCGTAGTAGCCATCGGGCTGGTACGGCTTCACGCTCGGGCCGCCGATATCCTCGGCGTTCAGGAGGCCGGCGATGGCGAGGGCGTTGTCACGGATGAATTCCGCATCCAGACGCCGGGGATTCTGGGAAGCCAAGAGGCGGTTGGCGGGGTCGATGTCCTTGAGCTCCGGCCGCAGGCTGCTGTTTTGGCGATACGTCCGGCTGGTCACCATGAGGCGGACCATGCGCTTGACGTCCCAGCCATGGTCGCGGAATTCGACGGCCAGCCAGTCGAGCAGTTCCGGGTGGGAGGGCAGTTCACCTTGCGAGCCGAGGTCATCGAGGACCGCGGAAAGTCCGGTGCCATGGAAGATTTGCCAGAGCCGGTTGGTGAAGGTGCGCGCCGTGATCGGGTTCTCCTTCGAGGTCAGCCAGTGGGCGAGGTCGAGGCGCGTGAGGCGTTGCTGCTCGGTGCTCTGCCGGTAGCCCGGCAGGAATGACGGGGTGGCGGGGAGGACGACCGGACCGGTGGTGTCCTGGAAGTTGCCGCGCGGGAGGATGCGCACGGTGAGCGGGGCCCGGGCTTCGGTCACGAGCGACCACGCCACGCCGCGACGATACTCGCGCAATTTGGCGGCCATGACTTTGACTTGCTCGAAGTCGGGACGCGCCGGCTGAACCGCGCAAAGGTAGGCGACGGCTTGGTCGCCGGGCGACTGGGGAGGCGTGCCGACGGTCAACGGGTCGTAGCCACCGAAGGGCGTGACGGAAACTTGGATCGGCTGGGTGCTCGCACCGTCGATGGCGACCAGCAGGGTGTCGCCTTCCGCGAGGTCAACGGGGGTGTCCAATGGCCAGACAGCCGATGCCGTACCCGTCGCCTGGACCGTCAGGGACCAGGTGTTGCCGATGCCCAAGATCTCGGCACCGCCGGCATGCTTGAGGTCTTTCGCGGCGGCATCCGCGAACCCAGCCACCAGCTTACGTTCCTTGCCGGCGGCGGTCCGGAGCGCGAAGGCGACGGTGAGGCTGCTGCGGCTGCCTGCTTTGGCTTCGGGTAAGGCGAGGCGCACGGCGGCGACCCGGAGGGCGCCAGGCTTGAGGGCGACGACCAGGCTCTCACCTTTCGCGGGGGCTTTCTTCAGGGCGACCGGTTGGCCGGCGGCGAATGGTTGCAGCGAAGCCGCGACGGCCGTTCCTGCGCTCGGGCTGGGCGCGGCTTTGGCGCCTTTCTTGGCGGGGGTGGCCGCCATCGCCGCCTTGTGGATTTCATAACTACCCGCCGGCTGCAGCCAGCCGTCGGCGTTTTTCTGGGCGAAGGGTCGCAGGGCGGCGATCCAAGCGGCGACCTTGGCGGAGTCCGTCTTGGCTTGCGCGAAGGCCGCGATTTCCTGACGGGCCCGGGCGTCCTGCTTCTTCAGGTAAGGGCTGGTGGTTTTGATTTCAGGCGGGAAGGGCGAATCGTTGTTCACGCCGCGGAGCTCCGGCTCCGGGGTGTAGGCGTAATCGGCGTAGACGCCCCATTGCTTCACGTCGGCGAAGAACGACTGCAGGGTGTAGAAGTCGGCGGCCTTGATCGGGTCGAATTTATGGTCGTGGCATTCGGCGCAGCCAAAAGTCGAACCCAACCAAGCGGCGGACACCGAGCGGACGCGCTCGGCGCCGTACTTCGCCAGGTATTCCTTGGGCTGCGCGCCGCCTTCGCGGGTCATCATGTTCAAGCGATTGTAACCAGAGGCGACCTTCTGTTCCTCCGTCGAGTTCGGAAGGAGGTCGCCCGCCAGCTGCTCGCGGGTGAAGGCGTCGAAGGGCTTGTTCGCGTTGAACGCGTTGATCACGTAGTCGCGGTAAGGGAAGATGCGCTGGTTCTGGTCCCCGTGGAAGCCCACGGTGTCGGCGAAGCGGGCGATATCCAACCACCACACGGCCATGCGTTCACCGTAGTGGGGTGAAGCCAAGAGGCGATCGACTTGCTTCTCGTAGGCGTTGGGAGACTGGTCGGCGAGGAAGGCGGCGAGTTCCGCCGGCGTCGGGGGCAAGCCGGTGAGGTCCAGCGAGAGACGGCGCAGCAGCTTTTCCTTGGAGGCTTCGGCGGAAGGCGTGATCTTCTTCTCGGCCAGCTTGGCGCCGATGAAGGCATCGATCGGGTTGCGGCCGCCCGCGGGCATCGCCGGTACCGTCACCGCGTTCAGGGGCGTGTAGGCCCAGTGGGCTTCGTAGACGGCGCCTTGCTTCACCCAGCGACGGAAGAGCTCCTTCTGTTCAGGGGTCAGGGTCTTGTGCGACTCCTTCGCCGGCATGAGTTCGTCCTCATCCTTCGTGAAGAGGCGCTTGATGATCTCGGATTCCTCGGGCTTGCCCGGGACGATGGCGATCTCGCCGCTCTTGCCGGCCTTGAGGGCGAATTCCCGGATGTCGAGGCGCAGGTCACCCTTGCGCGACTTGGCGTCAAAGCCGTGACAGTGGAAGCAGGTGTCCGACATGATCGGACGGATGTCGCGGTTGAAGCGGACGATGTCGTCGGCCTGGTCGGCGGCGAACAGGACGGGCAGGCCGAGGGCGGCAACGGCTAGGAGGTACAGGGGGCGCAAACTGGGCGACATGGCAGGGTCATCTATGACAACCTCGTAAGCAGGTTGTTTCAATGCCAATGGCAACCGCCCATGGGCAATTGCGCTACGTTTAGAGCCATTAATCTCGGTTAAACCACGTTCTTCGTCTTTAGGGCTTCAAAACCCAATTCACCGCGTCGATGACGACATACCCGTCCGCCCCTTGGTTGTCGATGGTGACGCTGGCGGGGGGGGTGTCCGCGAAGCTATAAATGCCGAGGCTGAGCAGGTTGGTGGTGGTCTTGTCCTTGAGGTTCACCTTCTTTGCGGTCGTGCCCCCGGCATGCGCGATGGTCACGGCGGCGTTCGAGGCTCGGTTCGCGTTGGGGACGAGGGCCAGGAAGACCTCGTATTTCCCGGGCTGAGGGAGTTTGGTCTCGAAGCGAGCGGTGACCGGCCCGTGCTCGCCCTTGCCGTCATGGCGGTAGCCGGCGCCGATGAAGGAGGGGGAGGCGACGCTCTCGGTCCACGTACCGGTGACTTTGGCCTCGGCATCATCGACGGTGATGCCGGGGAGTTGCTTGCCTTCGCGGCGGGCGGCTTTGGGAGCGGCGGCCCGATCCAGGATTTGGCCGTCGGCAAGGAGCTTCGCGCTCAGGTCGGCGTAAGGGACGTCTTGCACGGCGACTTTCTGGTCGATGGCCAAGCTGGCGGCGGTGGCGGCGGACTGGCCCAGGATCATGAAGACGGGCTCCATGCGGATCGAGCCGTAGGCGATATGCGTGCAACTGACGCAGACGGGGACGAGGAGGTTCGTGCACTGCGCCTTCTTGGGGATGAGGGAACCGTATTCGATCGGGTAGGGTCGGCCGGGGTTCACCTGGACGTCGCCTTCGTTGCGGACGTAGGCCCTGCCGTCGGCGTCCTTCACGACGATGCGCTGCACGTTGTGGGAATCCATGTTGTACGAGCCCATGCCGACGGAGCGCGGGGTCGGAATCTTGCGCTTGAGGTGGTTCTCGTTGACCACGACGTCCGCGGTCATGCGTCGGGCTTCGCGGACGTAGATCTGGTGCGGCCAGTGACCGTTGTCGGTGAACTCGTCCTTGGCTAACCCCCATTGCGCAAAGCCTTCGCGGATCTTGGCGGGGACGGAGGGGTCGTTGGCCAAGAAATACAGGTATCCCTGCTGGTATTGGCGATGCTCCGCGATGATCTCGCGCCGGCGCTCGTAGGAAGCGTCCGGGTAATCCCAATTCATGCCGATGTTGTCGGTGCTGAACGGTCCATGGTTGTTGGTGTCGGTCTTGGCGTTCGGGATGAGGTCGAACTTGCCGAAGACGTGCGTGGAGCCTTGCGCCAACGCGCGGGCCAAGAGGGCGTACTGCTTGGGGTCATAGCCCGGCGGCTTCGGGAACTCGACGCGGTTGGCCGCGACCTTGGTCAGGCACATGCGGAAGTTGTAGGCTTGGATCTTCTTGTCGCCGTCGCCGTCCGTGCCGCCCACCGGGCCCTCCTGGATGCGCGGCAGGAGGCCGGACTTCGGGTCGCCCTCGATGACGTAGGGGTCGACCTTGCCGGTGAACTGGTGCGACTTCGCGTGCGCGAGTTGGATGCCGTTGAGGGTCTCGTCAAAGGCGGCGTTGGCTTCGCGTCCGACGGTGTAGCTGACGCCGGCGGCGGCCATCAGGTCGCCCTCGTAGGTGGCGTCGATGAACATCCGGCCGGCGAAGCGGCGCTTGCTTAAGGTGGTGATGGCCACGATGCGCCCGTCCTGCTTCTCGACCCCGTGGGCGCGGTCGAGCCATTCGTTGCGTTCGACGATCAACTGGTTTTCCTTCACGTAGTCTTCGAAGACTTTTTCGGCGACCGAAGGTTCGAAGATCCACATCGTGCGCTCGGAGGCATCCATCGCGACCGTGCCTTGGCCTTTGTTGCCGAACTTCTCCTTCGCTTCATGCTTCCAGGCTTCCGGTTTTTGGTAGGCCTGCCAGACGCGGTGATAGAAGTCACGCGAGAGGCCGCCGATGACCGATTTGTCGCCGGAGTCGGTGAAGCCCAATCCTCCGCTCGAGAGGCCGCCGAGGTGCTGGTCGGGACTGACCACGATGACGGTCTTGCCCATCTTCTTGGCCTGGACGGCGGCGATGATGGCGGCCGAGGTGCCACCGTAGACGACGATGTCGTAGGTCGGTTGCGGGGCTTCGGCTCGGAGTAGGCCGGGGAGGGCGAGAAGCAGGGCGAAGAGACGAAGCATGGGGAGGGTTGAAAAGGGGGCGAAAAGGGGGACCGGAGTGAAAAGGGGATAGGGGATAGGGGAAAGGGGATGGGGGCTGGCTTATTTCATGGCCTTGAGGACATCGCTGCCTTCCATCGTGTTATTGTTCATCAGGACGATGCGTACGCTGTCCAGGGCGGGGATGACTTGGATGGAGGAGCGGTAGCTCGCCGTGGCGCCGTCATGCACGTAGGCGACGCGCTCGGGCGGGCCGGCCCGAAAGGCGCCGAGGCCGACCTTGCCGCCATTGCCGTTGGAGTCCGCATGCGCCTGCAAGGCCAATGTCAGCGCGTCCTTCAACGGGCTGCGTTCGGGGTGCGCCAAGGCTTGGCCGAACTTCAGCATGTCCGCCGCCGTGCTGCGAAGGCTGCCCGCGGGAGCAAAGGCTTGGAAGGTGGTGACGATTCCCGGCTTGGCGCCGCTGAAGGGGGGAGCCAAGGTGCCGAGGCTGGGCAGGTGGCTCGGTTGTGTGTGCGTCAGTCCTAGCGGCTTGCACACTTTTTCCCCGACGCATTCCGTCCATGGCTTGCCGTATTGCTTGGCCACGAGGTGTCCGAGCAGGGCGACGCCGATGTTCGAATAGCTGCAGGCATACGGCCCGTCTTGTTTCAGCTTCGCTTGAGCCAACCACGCCAGCATCTGCGCTTCGTCGTAACCCGCATACCCCTTGAAGCCGCTCGTGAAGTTGTCCGGCATGCGCGGTAGGCCGCTGGTGTGCGTGGAGAGTTGCTTGAGCGTGATCCGGGCCACGCGTTCGTCGGCGAACTTGAAATCGCGACCCAGCAGTTCCGCCACCGTGGTGTCGAGGGTCACTTTCTTTTCCCGGACGGCTTCGGCCAACAGGATGCCGGTGAAGATCTTCGTCAGCGACGCGATTTCGAAGACCAAGGTTTCGGGGGCTTGCGTGGGGTCGGGGGATTGTCCGACCAGCGCGAAGCGCGTCCCTTGCGGCGTCTGCTCGGCGGTGACGATGCAACCCGCGGGGAGTTTGGTCGCCAAGGATTCAGCGGCTTCCGCCAAGGTCTTCGCGTGCCCGGCGCAGACGACGAATAAGGAGGCGACGATGAAGAGCGTCGGGCGCATGCTCAGCGGCTTGCGGCCTGCTTGCGGATGAACTGGACGACGGCCTGATGTCCGGGATCCTGGGCGAAGCGGAGGTTGTGTCCGATGCTGCCATGGTCCGTCCCCGTGACCTTGAGCGAGTAGGTTTCGACGTGCCCGGCGCCCTTGAGCATGGCGACCAGGAATTGGTTCTCCTCGGCCCGTCCGATCATGTCGTTGTCGGAATAGAGGGAGAGCACCGGCGGCAAGGTCTTCTGCACGTGGAAGGCCGGCGCGGCTTCGTCGGAAGTCACGCGGTAGCGGCCTTGGCCACGTTCTTCGCGGACGGTGTAGTGCGTGAAGACTTGGCCGCTGACTTGGGCGATCCCAGCCACGTCCTTGAGGCCGAGGCCATAAGGTTTGAGCCGGCTGGCGTCGAAGCCCACCATGAGCGCGAGGTAACCGCCGGCGGAATGTCCGCCGATGAAGACTTTGCGTGGGTCGCCCCCGTGTTCGGCGATATGCCGGACGGTCCAAGCGAAGGCGGCGGCGGCATCGTCGACATACGCGGGGTATTGGGCCTTGGGGCTGAGACGGTAGTCGGGTACGACGACGGCGATGCCTTCGCGGGCGAAGCTCGCGGCGATTTCCGCGCAATGTTCGGAGGCGAGTCCTTTGCCGCCATTCTTTAGGCCACCACCGTAGAGCCAGACATACGTCGCGAAGGGCTGGCCGCTTTGGGCCGGCAAGGTGACGTCCAATCTGCAGCGTTCCGCCTCGTAGGCCGTGAGGTCATCGCCGGTTCGGTAGACGACGTCCTTGATGACTTTCAAATCGGTCGGCGTTTCGGCGGCGAAGCCGTATCCGGCGAGGATGGATAGGCAGAGGGCAAGCAGGCGACGCATAGTGGGTCGGGGGTGGCCCTAGGTTGGCCGACCTGCGGCGGAGGGGAAGCGTGAAGTGACCGGCACCGAACCTCCGGCCGGCCAGGTCAGGCGATCAGCGCCTGCACGACCTTGCCGTGGACGTCGGTGAGGCGATAGTCGCGGCCGGCGTGACGGAAGGTGAACTCTTCGTGGTTGAAGCCGAGGAGCTTCATGATCGTCGCATGGAGGTCGTGCACGTGGACGACGTCCTTGACGGACTTGAAGCCGAATTCATCGGTCTCGCCGTAGGTGGTGCCGCCGCGCACGCCACCACCCGCCATCCACATGCTGAAGCCGTGGTGGTTGTGGTCGCGGCCGTTGATCTTGCCGGCGTTGGAGCCCGGGGTGGGGAGTTCGACGGTCGGGGTCCGTCCGAACTCGCCGCCCCAGATGACGAGCGTGGAGTCGAGCATGCCGGAGCGCTTGAGGTCGGCGAGGAGCGCGGCGATCGGTTGGTCGGACTCGTGCGCTAACTTGCGGTGTTGGACTTCGAGGTCGTCGTGGCTGTCCCACGGCTGGCCAGCGCCATGCCAAAGCTGGACGAAACGGACGCCCCGTTCCACGAGGCGACGGGCGATCAGGAATTGGCGGCCTTGGGTGGTGTCGCCGTACATCTCGCGGGTCGAGATGGCCTCGCGGCTGATGTCGAACGCATCGGTGGCCTCGAGCTGCATGCGGTAGGCCATCTCGAACGACTGGGCGCGGGCTTCGAGGGCCGCGTCCTGCGGGTGGAGCGTCTGGTGCGAGGCGTTGATCCGCGCCAAGAGGTCGAGCTGCTTGCGCTGCGCCGGCCGCGAGAGGCCGGCGTTGCGGATATTCTCGATGAGTTCCTCGACGGTTTTCTTGGAGGAGTCGACGTAGTTGCCTTGGTAGACGCCGGGTAAGAACCCGCACTGCCAATTCTGGGTTTCCTGGATCGGGTAGCCGCCGGGGCACAGGGTGATGAAGCCCGGGAGGTTCTCGTTTTCGGTGCCCAGCCCGTAGGTCACCCATGAGCCCAAGCTGGGACGGACCTGCCGGGCTTCGCCGCAATTCATCAGCAGCAGGGAAGGCTCATGGTTCGGGACGTTCGCCTGCATGGAGCGGATGACGCAGAGGTCATCGGCGAAGGCCGCCGTCTTGGCGAAGAGCTCGCTGGCTTCGAGGCCGCTCTTGCCGTAGCGTTTCCAGGTGAACGGCGAACGGAAGGCGGCCCCCGTCTTGCGTTCGGTGGCGATGTAGTCCCCGGGCAGTTTCTGGCCGTGGTATTTGTCGAGCGAGGTCTTGCGGTCGAAGGTGTCGACGTGCGACGGACCACCGTTGGCGAAGATGTGGATGACGTGCTTGACCTTCGAAGGGAGCGGGGCGCGCCGGGCCGCCAGCGGGTGCAGCGGGTTCACGGAGATGGGGGCGCCCTGGAGGTCGCGCTGCAGCAACGAGGCGAAGGCCAGACCGCCGAGGCCCATGCCGCACTTCCGCAGGAACTCCCGGCGGCTATGGATGAAGGAGGGGTCGTGGTGCATGCTTATTCCGCGAAGTTGAATTCGTTGCTGGCGAAGAGGATCTGCGCGAGCGAGGACCAAGGGGACTGCGGCGAACCCTTGCGGTTGAAACCACCGGCGGCCGCATCGATGACCTCGCCGGTCCGGGCATCCTTGAGCACCGGCGCCCAGCTGAAGCTGTCGCTGTTCGGCCCGTTGAGGTCGTCGAGGATGAAGTCCACGGTGTCGCCGGGGGCGATGACGGCTTTCTCCAGGACAACGGACACCGCCGCGCCGCCGAGGCAGGTCCATTCGCCGAGCAGGCCTCGTTGCGCGGAAACGATGCGGGCCCGCACACCCTGGCTTTGCGGGGTGGGAACCTTCAGCTCGCCATCGATCCGGAATTCACCGCCGCCGCCCGCGGACCAACGTCGGATGACGGCGTGCTGCGCATCGTTGCCCGGGTGGCCGCCCTTTGCCGTCAGCGTCGCATGGCCGTTCCCGCTCGCGGCATCCGGATACTTATCGGTCGGAGTCAGGGCATCCTTCTTGAGCACTTTCATCTCGGTGAAGGTGACTCTCTTTGTTTTGGGGTCGTAGCCGCCGATCCCGCTCAACCAGTTGGCGGGCGCGGGGGCTTGGCGGACTTCGGTGACGTAGGTCAGGGCTTGTTTGATCTCCGCCGATTTGGGGTCGCGACCGAGGACCGTCCGGTAGAGTTGCCGGACCTTTGCTTCATCGGTCGCGGTGGGGGTGAGCTGTTCCGCGAGTTTATCCGCCTGTTGACGGGTGAACGGGTGGTTCAACATCCAGAGCGCTTGCTGCGGCGTCGTGGTTTGGTTGCGCCGGGCGACGTGGTAATCCGGATTGGCGAAGTCGAAGGTACGGAAGACCGCCGGCAGGTTTTGGCGGTCGATCATGGCATAGAGGGTGCGCCGCGGGGTGGCGAAATTGGCGACGAGGTCGAAGGGTTGGCCGCCGAGCTTCGGTTCGAGCTGACCCGCAACGGCGAGGATGCTGTCGCGCATGGTCTCGAAGTCGGCGCGCCGGCGGTTCATGCGCCACAGGAGGCGATTCTCGGGGTCCTTGGTCAGGCCGGCCTTGTGCGTCTCCGAAGCTTGGCGGAAGGCCGCCGAAGTCACCAGTGAGCGGATCAGTTTCTTGGTCGACCACTGCTCGGCGATGAAGCGGGTGGCGAGGCCGTCGAGCAGCGCCGGATGGGAGGGGGCGGCGGTGCGCACGCCGAAATCGCTGGGGGTCTCGACCAGGGGTTGACCGAAGACCTGGTCCCACACGCGGTTGACCATGACCCGCGCGGTCAGCGGGTTGTTGGCGTTGGCGATGGCTTCCGCCAGCTCGAGGCGGCCGCTGCCGCGTTTGAAGTCGGTCGGCTTGCCGTCGGGCGCGAGGATTTCGAGGTAGTGACGGGTCACGTTCTTGCCGGGGCGTCCCGGATTGCCGCGGAGGAAGACGGTGCCGTTCACGGGTTGGGCTTTGTCCACCATCGCCATGGCGCGCGGCGGGCTCTTCGGGCTCGCCTTGAAGGCTTCCACTTCGCGGATCAAGGCGCGGTGCTTCTGGGCGTCCGCGACGACGTAGGAGCCGACGAGGCTATCGGCGGTCGGCGTGGTCGGGCCGTTGGGGGCCTCGATGAGTGCCCGCCAAGGCTTGAGTTCCAGCGTCGGGTTGCCGCGGGCGCTGGCGAGGATTTCGCCGTAGACGGCGACGAGTTCGTCGAACTTCGTCGGCAGCTTCTTGGTCACGGCGGCCTGGAGCGCCGGGTCGATCGGCGTGGCCGACTTCGCGAGGAGTTCGGCGGAGAGCTTGGCCTTGAAGGCATCATCGGGCGTCCCGACGAGGCGGGCCCAGAGTCCGAATTGCGCGTCGGTCGCGACGAGGCGCGGCTTCAAGGTTTTCTTCCAACCGGCGAGGATCGCGGGGTAGAGCGCGAGGCGTTTGGCTTCCTGGGCGTCGTCGAACTTCGCATCCGCCAGGGAGCGGCGGAGGACCCCGAGGTAAGCGGTGGTCTTGACGGCCGAGAAGGACCCTTCGCGCCGGCTGGTCCGGAAATCCACGACCTTGGCTTCCTTGGTGGCGAGCTCCTTTTCGAATTCCTCGGTATCCTTCGTCGGGGTGAAGGGCTTCAGCAGGGGCTTGTCCTTGGGCTCCTCGCTTGAATTGAAGATGGCGTACAGCGCGTAGTAATCCGTGGAGGGCAGGGGGTCGGATTTGTGGTCGTGGCACCGTGCACAGGCCATGGTGAGCCCTTGCGTGCCGCGCATGACGACGTCGATGCGGTCGTCGATGATGTCCTGCTGGTTGTTGAGGAAGCGCCGACCGAGGGTCAGGAAGCCGAGGGCCGCGAGGTCGCGGGTGTCTTCGCCGGTCACCAACGCATCCGCCGCGAGCTGCAGTTTGAGGAAGCGGTCATACGGCATGTCCTGATTGAAGGCGCCGACCACCCAATCGCGGTAGGTGTAGGCATAGGCGTACCGACGTTCCTCTTCGAAGACATAGCCCTTGGTGTCCGCATAACGCGCGACGTCGAGCCAGTGGCGGCCCCAGCGTTCACCGAAGGCGGGCGCGGCGAGCAGGCGGTCGACCAACTGATCGTAGGCTTGCGGGTCGCGGTCCGCGACGAAGCGCTCGATATCGGCGGCCGAGGGCGGCAAGCCGTGCAAGGCGAAGTAAGCGCGACGGATCAGCGTTTCCTTCGGGGCTTCCGGGGAGTAGGTCAGGCCCTTCGCTTCCAGCTGCGCGAGGACGAAGCGGTCGACGTCATTGCGCACACGGTCGGTCGCGGCGACCTTCGGGAGGGCGGGCGCGGCCAGCGGTAGGAAGGCCCAGTGCTTGCGCGGGTCGGTCAACTCGGGTTGGCCCGTCGTCGGCCAGGGCAGGCCTTGGCGGACCCACTCGGTGAGCGCGGCGATTTCCTTCGGAGCGAGTTTCTTGTCCTCGCTCGGCATGGCTTCGACGTCCTTCTGCTTGGCGTGGTTGATCGCGAGGATGAGGCGACTCCGCTCGGGCTGGCCAGGGACGACGACGGGCCCGATTTCGCCGCCTTTGAGGATGAACGCTTTCGAGTCCAGGCGCAGACCCGACTTCTGTTTCTTGGGTCCGTGGCACTCGTAGCAGTTTTCGCTCAAGACCGGGCGGACCTCTTTCTCGAAGAATTCGAGTTGGGCGGCCGTCGGGACAGGGTCAGCCCCGGCCAAACGCCCGGTCAGGGCGAGGCCCGCCAGCAGCAGGACGGCAGGGGCTTTCATATAGGGTCTAACAAGAACACCCTAGGATTGTTCCTCCAATGTCAAACTGGGCTCAAATCAGGTCAGGAGGGGGTGCGCGCGGGGTTCTTTGGCTCGCGCGGGGTTTTTCCTTCCAACCTTTACGGTTATCCGCTGTCTGTGAGGGGTGCCGTACCCCGGCTCACCCCATCATTCTTATGAATAATATCCTCCGTCCTTGGACCCGCCTCGCCGCCGTGGCGTCCTGTTTGCTCGTTTCCCTCGGCGCCCACGCCGCCGCGGACATCGTCTTCCTGGCGGGCGGTCGTTCCCACGGCCCCGGCGAGCATGAGTTCAACGCCGGTTGCCAGTTGCTGGCCAAGGCGATCAATGAGCAGAGCGGCCTTGGCTTGAAGGCCGTGGTCGTGAGCGGCTGGCCCAAGGACGAGTCCGTCCTCGACGGCATCAAGTGTCTGGTGATCTACGCCGACGGCACCAGCGTCGTCGGCAAGGGTTGGAAGAAGGTGGACGAGTTGGCCAAGAAGGGCACGGGCCTCGTCTTCATGCATTACGCCGTCCACCCGGACGCCAAGGAAGGCGAGCAGTATTACCGTCCTTGGATCGGCGGCGCTTTCGAGACGGGTTGGTCCGTGAACCCGCACTGGGTGGCCGACCTGAAGGCCTTGCCGAACCATCCGGTCGCCCGCGGCGTCACCGGGCTCGTGCAGGCTTACGATGAGTTCTACTACAACATGCGCTTTCCGGCCGATCGCAGCAAGGTGCTCGACCTCGTCACGGCCGTGCCCACCCGCGAGAACGTGAAGAAGTACATCAACCTCTGGAACGAGCATGGCGTGGATGGCCTCGGCAAGGTGCAGACCTTGATGTGGGGCATCGAGCGCGCCGACGGCGGCCGCGGCGTCGGTTTCTCCGGTGGCCATAACCATCGCAACTGGGCCATCGACGGCTTTCGCACCTTGGCCCTCAACGCCATCGTCTGGGCCGCCAAGGTCGAAGTGCCCGCCGCGGGCGTGAAGTCCACGCCGGTCTCGGAAGACGAGCTTAACGCCAACTTGGATGAGAAGGGTAAGAACCCGCCGCGACTGAAGCTCCCGCAGCCCGGGGAGTTCGCGAAGATCCCCGCCGCCGCCATCCAGACGGATCGCGAAGCCAAGTTTGGCCGCCCCGCCGCAGGTGCTCCCGCGCCCGCCGCCCCGGCCGCTCCGAAAGCCGCGCCGCCCGCCGCCAAAACGGCCGCCGGCAAGCCGGTGGCGCAGTCCAAGGATATCACGACCAAGGACAAGGCGCGCCTGACCGAGCTCACGGCCGACCTCAAGGGCGCCAAGGAGCTGTACCTGATGGTCTCCGACCTCGGCGACAGCAACTGCGACTGGGCCTCCTGGGTGGAGCCCACGTTGCTCATGGCCGATGGCACGACGAAGAACCTCATCGACCTGAAGTGGAAGTCCGCTTCGGCGAGCCACGGCGCCGTGCTCGTGGGGAAGAACAACTCCAAGGGTCCGCTCAAGGTGGACGGCAAGGTGTACGCCAACGGCATCGGCACGCACGCGACGTCGGTGATCGCCTACGATCTCCCCGCCGGCGTGGTCGGCTTCCGCACCCAAGTCGCCATCGATGACGGCGGCATGGAGCGCGGCGGTAAGCGCAGCCTAGCCGCGATGCGCTTCTTGGTCTTCACCCAGAAGCCCGACGAAGAAAAGGCCGTGGCGATCGAAGATGGTCCGATGCTCGTCCCGCCGGAACTTTTCACCGTACCGGAAGGCTTCGAGGTCACGGTCTGGGCGACTTCGCCGATGCTCTATAATCCGACCAACATCGACTTCGACGAGCAAGGGCGCTTGTTCGTCGCCGAGGGCGTGAACTACCGCGGTAAGGCCGGCCGCCGCAAGGAAGGCGACCGTATCGTCGTCCTCGAGGATACGACGGGCGCGGGTAAGGCCGACAAGGCGACGGTCTTCCTGCAGGACGGGAACTTGGCTTCGCCTTTGGGCGTGGCCGCCATCGACGGCAAGATCGTGGTCTCGCAACCGCCCGACCTGCTCGTCTACACCGACGTGAACCGCGATGGGGTCTTCAATCCGGCGCTGGACAAGCGCGAGGTGTTGCTCACGGGCTTCAACGGCCGCCAGCACGACCACTCGTTGCACAGCGTGACCACGGGCCCCGATGGTCGCTGGAACTTCAACCAAGGCAATACCGGCGCCGAATTCACCGACAAAGCGGGTCGCCGTTTCTACATGGGCAGTCCCTACATGCTCGGCAACATCGCCGGCAAGCGCAGCGACGACGGCAACGTCTGGATCGGCGGCTTCTCCGTGCGGATGAACGCCGATGGTTCCGACCTCCGCATCGTCGGGCACAACTACCGCAACAGCTACGAGCAGGCGATCAACTCCTTCGGCGACCTCTACCAGAGCGACAACGACGATCCGCCCGCCTGCCGCGTCTCCTTGATCATGGAAGGCGGCAACGCGGGGTTCGCCTCGGCCGATGGCAAGCGCTCCTGGGGCGCCGATAAGCGTCCCGGTCAGGACACGCCGACCGCCGAGTGGCGTCAAGACGACCCCGGCACCATGCCCGCCGGCGATGTCTATGGCGGGGGTTCCCCGACGGGCGTGGCCTTCTATGAGAACGGCGCCCTTGGCGACAAGTGGAACGGCCTCCTCTTGGCCTGCGAGGCCGGTAAGAACGTCGTCTTCGGTTACTTCCCCAAGCCGGATGGCGCAGGGATGAAACTCGAGCGCTTCGACTTCATCACTTCCAATAAGGAGAAGGAATGGGCGGGCTCGGACTTCCTCGGCGGCCGTGCCACGGGCGTGCTGAAGACGATGTTCCGTCCGGCGGACATCACCGTCGGTCCCGACGGCGCCCTCTACTTCGCCGACTGGTACGACCCAGGCGTGGGCGGTCACGGCACGCGCGACAATCGATACAGCGGCACGATCTACCGCCTGGCCCCGAAGGGCTTCAAGTCCGTCGTCCCGAAGATCGACCTCAACACCACCGAGGGTCAGATCCTCGCGCTCCGTAGTCCGGCCAACAACATTCGTGGCGCCGGCTTCGCCCGGCTCAAGGCCCAAGGCGATGCCGCCATCCCCGCGGTGTCCGCTTTGCTGAAGGATGCCAATCCCTACGTGGCTTCCCGCGCCGTTTGGTTGCTCGCCCAGTTGGGCGACAAGGGCGCCGCCTTGGTCTCCGCCGAACTGCGTTCGCCGAACGACCAGCGTCGCCTCATCGCCTTCCGCGCGCTCCGGGCCGCGAACCGCGACGTGCTCAACCTCGCGGTGGCGAACGCCAAGGACGCTTCGCCCGCGGTTCGGCGCGAAGTGGCGTTGGCCTTGCGCGAGTTCAAGGGGCCGGAAGCGCTCGCCGCCCTCGTGGAAGTGGCCCAACGTTTCGATGGCAAGGACCGCGCTTACTTGGAAGCCGTTGGCCTCGGCGCCACCGGCCGGGAGGTTGAACTCTACGCCGCGCTCAGCAAGACCATGGGCGGCGATCCCGCCACCTGGAGCGAAGCCTTCGCCGGCCTGACCTGGCGTCTGCACGTGCCGGCCGGCGCCGCCGGTATCCGCGCCCGCCTGGCTTCCGGCAAGTTGGATGCCGCCCAGACCAAGCAGATGGTCACGGCCTTGGCCTTCACGAATAGCCCGGAAGCGGTCGGCGCCATGGTCGAACTCTCGCAACGGAAGGAATTCAAGGAGATCGCCAGCTGGTGGTTGAACAACCGTAAGGGCAATGATTGGAAGGGCTTCGAGGTCGATAAGGTCCTGAAGGCCCGCGGTCTCTACGACGCCAGCCAGGTGAAGCTGACGGCGAGCGACTTCCCTGCGGAGCCCGTCGGCGTCAAGCCGCTGTCGTCCGTCGAGACCATCGCCAAACTGAAGGGTGACGCGAAGCGGGGGGCCGCCGCGATCGCCGTCTGCTATACCTGCCACCGCATCGGCGATCAGGGCATCGAGTATGGCCCCAACCTGACGACCTATGGTCGCCAGCAGTCGGCCGAGACCATCATCCAAGCCATCGCGCAGCCGTCGGCGTCGATCTCCCATGGTTACGAAGGCTCGCGCCTCGTGACCAAGGATGGCCTCGTGCTCACGGGCATGGTGCTCACGCAAGGCGACCCCACGATGATCAAGGGCATCGGCGGCGCCATCCAGACCGTCCCCGCCGACCGCATCAAGTCCGTCGAGAAGCTCGAGAAGTCGCTCATGTACTCGCCCGCCATGCTCGGCTTGACCGATCAGGGCGTCGCCGACCTCACGGCCTACCTGCAGAGCCTCTAAACAGTAGAGTGCTTTTATAACTCCCGCCCCGGCTTGGCGTCCCTATCGGACTTGCCCAGACCGGGGCGGGCCTGTTTAGTGCCGCATGTTCCGACTGTGCCTTGCGTTAGGGGTGTTCCCGTTGCTGACGGTGGCGGCCGGCGATCCCGGTCCTGCCCCGACGCCGATTCCTGAGTACCATGAGGCCATGGCGGGTAATCGTGAGGCTCAGGAACGGGTGGGCAGGTATTACCTCGAAATGTACGCAAAGGGCGGAATCCATCTGCACTTCGAAGACGGCATGGGTTGGTTCCGTAAGTCCGCCCGCCAAGGGTATTACGTCGCGATGAGCGATATCATCAGGGCGCGCCTCGACGGGAAGCCCGAAGATCGCGATGTGGCCGAGGCCCACGAATGGCTGCAGCGCCTGCACGAGCGGGGGAGGGTGGAGACGGGTTATGCGGGTCGCTTGGCCTTGCTGCATGCGTCCGGGGAACTCGGGACGGTCGATAAGCCCAAGGCCTATTTCTTTTGCCTGCTCCAGCGCATGACGGGCTTGGTTCCGCATGAAGTCGGGAAGCTGCAGGCGCAATTGAAGGCGGAGCTCAAGCCCGCGCAGGTCGCCCAGGCGGAGAAGGATGCCTATGATTGGTGGGAAGATCGCAATAAGCCGGCCATCCCTGTCGTGTCTGGCGGGAAGGTTGAAGGGAATTCCGGAGATGACTCCAGGAATGATGGCCCCATCGATACGTCGAAAAAGGCTCAGGATCTGGCGACCAAGAACCGCCAAGAGAGCGAGCGTCGCATCAAGCCCCTGGGCAAGGAAGGTAAGTACATCCTCCCCGGCGTCGACGACCTCGAGAAGCGTAAGAAGTAAGCCTCGGGTGTTGCCACGACGGAAGGGAGGGCTTTGCTCGCCTCATCCCCATGCGCTCCGCCCTGCGTTCCCTGTGTTGCCTGCTGCTCGCTGTCCCGCTGCTCTTTGCCCAGGCGGCCAAGAAGGCTCCGGCTAAGTCCGCCGGCAAGGAGCCCGCCGAAGCGCCGGGTCGCTGGATCTTCGGCACCATCGGTGTCGACCGTAAGCCCGACGGGACGGCCGAGCATACGGCGCTGAAGGGCTTGGCCCTGCGCCTCGGCGACGACGGCAAGCATGCCATCGCCTACGACACTGAACTCGCCCGCGTCGTCGGTGGCTGGTCAGGCAAGTTTGTCACCGAGATGAACCTGATGTCCCGCGGTGAATACCCGTCGGCCTTGGGGGCGGTGTATTTCTCGACGGACGACGACCTTGCCGGTCTCGCGGTGGGTGAGAACGCGGCCAAGCTGAGTCGCCGTACCGGCTACGGTCACCTCGGCGCGGGGCATTACCGCCTGGTCGGTTTTCAGCCCAAGGGCGATGGCGTGCTTTCCTTTGCGGTGACGGGTGCGGCTGACCGTGTCAGCGAAATTCCCCGGGTCGTCGATTCGAACGAGGCCCAGGTCATCGTCCGGGCCCTGACCACCGACACGGCCACGGGCGTGACGGTGTTGTTGGGGCGCGCCCAAGACGCGGACCGCATCGGCGTCCGCGGTCCGGGTCGGCGCGAGCAACTGGATGGTTGGGAGGTCTATCGCATTCCCGCCGGTAAACAGCAGGTGGAGATTGCCTATGCCCCGGTGGGGGCGGCTCGTCCCACGGGTTGGCCGGAGGACCACGGCTCCCATGGCTTCGTCGATTTCTCCACCAAGAAAATCGTCACCAAGGGCGAACTCTCGACGAAGACGGGCGAGCCGTACGTCACCGATCGCATCAAGCTGCCCGAGGATAACGCCTGGAAGGCGCCCATGTATGTGAGTGGCGTCGACTTCTTCGAAGACGGTCGCGTCGCGATCTGCACGTTCCATGGCGATGTCTGGATTGGCTCGGGACTCGACGCCCAGTTGGCGCAGGTCACCTGGGAACGCTTCGCCACGGGGCTCTATCACCCGCTCGGTCTCAAGGTCATGAACGGCATCGTCCATGTCACTTGTCGCGACGGCCTCTGGAAACTGCTCCCGGGCGCCAATGGTCAAGGCAGCGCCCAGACTTACGCGGTCTTGAATTCCGATATTCAGGTCACCAAGAACTTCCATGAGTTCGTCTTCGACCTGCAGGCGGACGGCGCCGGAAACCTTTATTTCGCCAAGGCTGGTCCGGTGAAGAAGGGTGGCCGTGGGTTTGATGACCTCTGCGATCACCATGGAGCGCTGTTCAAGGTTACGCCTGATGGCGCGAGCCTGTCCGTCGTCGCGACGGGTTTCCGCGCCCCGAACGGCCTGGGGCTTGGTCCGACTGGTCAGTTGACCAGCGGAGACAACGAAGGCACTTGGACCCCGGTTTGCCGGTTGAACTGGATCAAGTCGGGAGGCTTCTACGGTGTCCCGCCGTTGGCGCACCGTGCGACCGAGCCGACCGATTACGATCGTCCGCTGTGTTGGATGCCGAAGGACGTCGATAACTCCAGCGGAGGTCAGGTCTGGGTGACGTCCGATCAGTGGGGCCCGTGGAAAGGTCGTCTCTTGCACCTTAGTTACGGGATGTGCTCGCTCTATGGGGTCTTGCCGCAGGAAGTGGAATTCCGGGGTCAGCCGCAGATGCAGGGCGGCCTGACGCGTTTCAACGTGAACTTCGACAGCGGCGCCATGCGCGCCCGTTTCAATCCGAAGGATGGCCAGCTCTATGTCGTCGGACTCCGCGGTTGGCAGACGACCGCCGTGAAGAACGGTTGCCTCCAGCGCGTCCGTTACACCGGCGAGAAGGTCCGCACGCCGTTGGACTTGAAGGTCAGTGCGGGCAAGGTGGAAGTCCGCTTTGGTGAGGCTTTGGATGCCGCCGTGGCGAAAGATCCCGGCAGCTGGAACGTCGAAGCCTGGAACTACCTGTGGTCGGCCGCTTACGGTTCGCCGGAGCTCTCGACTCAAGCGCCGCCGACTCAGGCCGCGGAGGTCAATAAGGATGGCAAGCCCGAGTTCAGCAAGGAGCAGATGGCGCAGGCCAAGCACGACCTCGTGAAGGTTTCCCGGGTCGAACTCTCCGCCGATGGCCGCACCGCCATCCTGCATCTGGTGGATTTGGCGCCGTGCATGCAGATGTCGCTCAAGTATAACCTCCGCAGCGCCGATGGCGTCGATGTGTCCGGCCGTATCGTGAACACCATCCACGCCATCCCGACGAAGTGACCGGGTTGGTTCAGCCTCGGCGGGCGTCTAGCGGTAGTCCGACACGGGCTTCGGTTTGATGCCGAGTTTGACGTAGTCAAAGCCCGTGGCGAGGGGCTCGTAGGTGCCGACGGTCTCGACGGAACTCTTGGGGTTGATGGCCGACTCCATGCCCATGCCCCAGTAGGCGGCGTTGATCACGAGGCGGCGCAGGCCGGGGTTCCGGAAGTCGTCCCCGCTGCCCATCGTCGACTGGAACACGCGGGCGTCCTTGCCGGTGCTGGTTCGCCAGGTTTTGAACCAAGCGACGGGCAGGGGCTCGAGCTTGGGGTTGGGCGCGTCATCCTGTTTGCGGCCCATCAAGGGCTGGCCCCAGACGAGGGCGGTGCAGCCGGCGGGCAAACTGGTGCCTTCCTTGTAGGTGCGGTAAACATCGGAGTTGCCCCAGATATCGCTGACCCCGGCGAGGATCGGATGGTCCTTCATGGCTTCGACGATCATGCCGCGGGTGGAGTCGGCATGGTAGCGCCCGTGGTGCCCGCGGAAGCTTCCGCCGAGCACCTCTTCGCCCCAGTTGACCTGCTTGCCGTTGATCTTGTAGGGCAAGGCGGCGTGGAAGCCATGATTGGCGGTACGCAGCGCGATGAAAGGTTTGCCGGAATCGATATACTGCACGATTTGTTCGCGCTCGACCATCGGCAGGGTCAGTAGGCGACAGAAGAAGATGACCTGGTCGGCCTTCGCCAAGTGTTCGAGGCCGGGAATGTGGTGAGTCTTGAACTCCTTCTCTTTTCCTTTCTCGGGGTAGACCGGCATGCGGGGGTCGACCAAGCCGTTCTCGTCGACGGCGTAGAGCACGGTGCAGTCGAAGCCGTGATGGGTGCTGAGGATCTTTGCGAGCATCGGCATCGACTGTTCGCTGCGGTACTCCTGGTCAGCCGCGATGAGCACGATGTGCTTCCCCTTGCCGGGGCCTTCGCCGCCTTGATAGGTCAGCCAGAGGGGGGTGGTCGGGGTCGTCTGAGCCAGACATTGGAGTCCAATCAGGACAAGAAGCAGGGGGCGCAGCATGGGGAAAGGGGGGCGAGCGGGTAGGGGAGTCAGGGGTGACTCGAGGGGCGCAGCGTCTTCCAAACTGAGAGAGGGGTTGGGGGTGTCAAGGTTCAGGGGGTACGCACAATTCTAAAACCTTTCGCAGGTCATGGGGTTATAAAGACAACCTCCCCCCCATGAAGAACATCCTCTCCCTCCTGCTCGCCGCCGCCCTTGGCTCTGCCGCCACCTACTTCATCATGGACTCCAAGAAGTCCGCTCCGGTGGCCGCTCCCGCCGCCAAGTCCGCGCCTCGCGTCGCCGCCGGCGCCCCGTCGACCGAGCCGCAGGCCGCCGCTCCCGCCGCTGATGGTCAGCGCAAGACGCAGGGTGGTTTCACGGGCGGCACCAAAGGTAAGGGCAACGGCTTCTTGCCCCAAGAAATTCCGGGCGTCAGCCCCGAGCAGCTCACCAAGTGCAGCGCGGCCTTGATGAAGACCTTCCGTGACGAAGGCGTCACCGCCGCCCGGAATAAGGTCCGCGAAATCCGCAAGGAACTCGAAGGCGCCACCGACGCCGAAAAGACGAATATCGAAGCCGACATTGCCGCAGCCTCCAAGGAAGTGCGCAAGGCCCAGAAGGAAGCGATCATCGCGGCCGATCCTGATATCACCGACGAAACCGTGGACAAGGTCCTCGATGCCCTCGAGCAGCGTATGGCCCAGTTCGGCAATCGCGGCGGCAAGGGGAAGTGATTTAGATAGGGGATAGGGGGTGGGGGATGGCGGGTAGGGGATGGGGAAGACTGCAGAGTGCAGGTCACGGAATTCGTGGAATCGAAAGCCGTGATCTGCGCTCTGTTTTTGTTTTACCCCAAACGCTTCCGCCCATCCCCCATCCCCTAACCCCTATCCGCTAACCCCTAACCGCTACCCCCTCTATAAACTATGCGTCCTTCCGGGCGTCGAGGTCCATCCAGCGTTCCACGGCCTGAGCGTGTTCGGCTTCGGCGGCGTGGAGGCGCTTCTGGAGTTCGGCGGCCTTCGCGCCGCCATCCTTATAGATTTCAGGGTCGCCCAACTGCACGCTGAGGGTCGCTTGCTCGGCTTCAAGTTGCTCGATCTTCGCGGGTAAGGTCTCGAGTTCCTTGCGTTCCTTGTTGTTCAGCTTGGCGCCGGCAGCGGTGTTGGCTGCCTTGGCGGCGGCTGGCTTCGGAGCGGACTGGAGGGCGGCGGCGGTGCGCTTGGCCACGGCGATGCGGGCCAACTCGTTCCGCCAATCGGTGTAACCGCCGGCGTGTTCGGTGACGATGCCGTTGCCTTCGAAGACGAGCGTGCTGGTCACGACGTTGTCGAGGAAGGCGCGGTCGTGCGAGACGACGATGAGCGTCCCCGCATAGTCGACCAAGATGTCTTCCAGGACATCGAGGGTTTCGGCGTCCAGGTCGTTGGTCGGTTCGTCGAGCACCAGCACGTTGGCGGGCTTGGTGAAGAGGCGGGCGAGGAGGAGGCGATTGCGTTCGCCGCCCGAGAGCACCTTGGCTTTGGAGCGGGCGCGGGTGGGGTCGAAGAGGAAGTCCTGCAGGTAGCTGATGACGTGGCGGGAGCGGCCTTGGACTTCCACGCTGTCGGAATCGCCGGCGATGTTCTCGGCCACGGTCTTCGAGTCGTCGATCTGCTCGCGCATCTGGTCGAAGTAGACGACCTCGAGTTTGGTGCCGAACTTGAGGTTGCCGGAGGTCGGGGTGAGCTGTCCGAGGAGCATCTTCACCAGGGTCGTCTTGCCGGCCCCGTTCGGGCCGATGAGGCCGATCTTGTCGCCACGGGTCAGGTTCATGCTGAACTCGCGGATGATGGGCTGGCCGCCGGGGTAGGCGAAGGCGATGTTCTCGGCCTCGACCACGCGGACGCCGGAGCGTTCGGCTTCGCTGATTTCCATCTTCGCCGAGCCGGTGGCGCTCCGCATGCTGCCGCGCTGGGCGCGCATGGCCTTGAGGGCCTCCATGCGGGCGTTGGATTTGGTGCGTCGGGCACCGGGGCTCCGGCGGGACCAAGCTTCTTCCTGGCCGAGTTTCTTGTCGAAGGCGGCCCGCTGACGTTCTTCCGCGACGAAGAGCTCTTCCTTGCGGACGAGATAGGTGTCGTAGTCGCAGGACCAGCTGGTGAGTTTGCCGCGGTCGAGCTCGATGATGCGGTTGGCCATGCGCCGCAGGAAGGCGCGGTCGTGCGTGACGAAGAGCAGGGGGATCTTTTCTTCGAGCAGGAATTCCTCCATCCAGAGGATCGAGTCGAGGTCGAGGTGGTTGGTCGGCTCGTCGAGCAGCAGCAGCCCTGGTTTGGCGGCGAGCGCCTTGGCCAAAAGGCAGCGACGCTTGAGGCCGCCGGAGAGGTCGTTGAAGGCCCGGTCCTCGGGCAGGCCGAGGCGGGCGATCAGGTCATCGACGCGGATGTCCTTTTCCCAGTCTTCGGAGATGTCGTCTTCGCGCAGGCCGGAGGTCACGATGTCCCGGACGTTGCCGGGCAGGTCTTCGGGGATTTCCTGGGTCAGGCGCGCGATGCAGACGCCATCGGGCTGGGTGACGGTGCCCGAGTCGGGTGGGTTTTCGCCGGCGGCGATGCGCATGAGCGTGGACTTCCCGGCGCCGTTGCGACCCAGCAGGCAAACGCGCTCACCTTCTTCGATCTGGAGGTTGAGGTGGTCGAGGACGGGTGGGCCGCCGAAACCGACGTAGACGTCGAGCAGACTGAGTAGAGCCATGTCGCGGAGAAGTGAGCGACCGAGGCGGGGGAGGCGAGTCAAATGGGCGGTGCAGGGGGGGTGTCCGGGGGCTGGCAACGGGGCGTTGGGGCGCCGGTGGGTGGAATGTCCTTCCTTCCGTTCCTTCCTTTCGCTCAAATAGGTCAACCCCAGCCATGCGCCCGTTCCTGTTGCTTTTGCTCGCCACCGTCGTCTTCGCCGATGGCCCCAAGGATAATGCCGCCGATGCCGTCCGCCCCGTGCCGCCACCCGGCGTGCCGGTGCCCGAGGTCGACAAGAAGGCCCTCCAGCAGGCGGTCATCGAATTGCGCGTGGCCATCGACAACGCCGCCAAGGCCCAGGCCAAGAACCCGCGGTTGGCGGAACTCCTCCCGGATGTGGAGATCTTCCATAAGGCCGTCGATTGGGCGGTCCGCTACAACGAGTTCTTCAAGAACACCGAATTCAAGACGGCCCATGAACTCATCGCCGAAGGCAAGGCCCGCGCCGCCGCCTTGGCCAAGGGCGAAGCCCCGTGGACCACGCAGAAGGGCCCGGTCGTCCGCGCTTACCGCTCCCGGATCGATGGTTCGATCCAACCCTATGGCATGGTCGTGCCGGAGTCCTACGTGGGCGCGCCGCTGCGGCTGGACTTCTGGTGCCATGGTCGGGCCGAAATGTTGAGCGAGCTCAGCTTCCTCCAGGAGCGCCGCAAGAGCGTTGGCCAGATTCCCGCGACCAACCGCTTCGTCCTGCACCCCTACGGCCGCTATTGCTGCGCCAACAAGTTCGCGGGGGAAGTCGACCTCTGGGAGGCCTATGAGCACGCCCGGAAGTCCTACGCGATCGACGCGGACCGCCTCTTCATTCGCGGCTTCAGCATGGGGGGCGCGGCGGTCTGGCAGTTCGGGGCGCACTACACCGACCGCTGGTGCGCGATCAATCCGGGTGCGGGCTTCGCCGAGACCCCGCAGTTCCTGAACGTCTTCCAATCCGAAGACGTGTCCAAGATCCCCGCGTACCAGCAGGCCCTCTGGTCCTGGTATAACGCCACGGACGTCGCGGCCAACTTCGCCAACGCCCCGACCATCGCCTACAGCGGTGAGCTCGACAAGCAGAAGCAGGCCGCCGACATCATGGCCAAGCACCTCTTGGCCGAGAACATCGACCTCGTCCATATCATCGGCCCGCAGACCGCCCATAAGATCCACCCCGATTCGTTGGCGGAGATGGAACGTCGCTTGGACGCGATTGCGGCCAAGGGCCGTAACCCGACCCCGAACGAGGTCAGCTTCGTCACTTACTTCCTCCGCTATAACCGCATGCACTGGGTCCAGGTGGATCGGATGGAGACCCACTGGGAGGCCGCCCGGGTCGTGGCGGAAATCGCCGGCAAGGAGCAGGCCGTGACCGTGAAGACGAACAACGTCGCCGCCCTCACGCTCGACTTCGCGCCCGGCCAAGCGCCCTTCGACGTGCGCGAGAAGGTGGTGATCCGCATCGACGGCCAAGATGTCGATGGGCCGCGTCCGGCCTCCGATCGTTCCTGGAAGGCCACCTTGACCCATAGCAAGGGTCGCTGGACGTTGGTGAAGGCCCTGCCGGCGGCGGGCTTGGTCAAGAAGCACGGCCTCTCGGGGCCCATCGACGACGCCTTCATGGACGCGTTCCTCTTTGTGTCGCCGTCCGGGAAGCCCTTGAACGAGAAGGCCGGTGCTTGGGTGAAGTCCGAGCTGGAGCGCGCTTCCTGGGAATGGCGCCGGCAGTTCCGCGGGTTCGCTCCCGTGAAGCTCGACAAGGACGTGAAGGAGGAAGACATCGCCGCGCATAACCTCGTGCTCTGGGGCGATCCGCAGAGCAACGCGCTCCTCGCCCGCGTCGTCGCCCAACTCCCGATCCAGTGGACCGCCGATAAGCTCGTCGTCAACGGCAAGACCTACACCGCCGCCGACCATGCGCCGATCCTGGTCTACCCCAATCCCTTGAATCCCCAGAAGTACGTCGTGATCAACAGTTCCTTCACGTACCGCGAATACGACTACCTCAACAATGCCCGGCAGGTGCCGAAGCTACCCGATTGGGCCGTGGTGGATTTCGGTACCCCGCCCAACGCGCAGAAGCCCGGGAATATCGTCGACGCCGGCTTCTTCAACGAAGCCTGGGAGTATCGCGGGAACTAAGCCTAGCGGGCGGCCGGTTTGGGCGCACCCAAGGTCTGCACGATCGCCACGCCGACCAGCGTCAGCACGCCACCCGTCAGCGCGGCGGCGGCCGGCTTTTCGGCGAGGATGGCCCAGCTGAAGAGGACCGAAAACAGCGGGATCACGTAGACGGAGCCCATGACCACGGTCATAGGGAGGCGTTGCAGGACCCAGGCCCAGAGGGTGTAGCAGAGGGCGGCCGGGACGACCCCAAGGAAGAGCAGGTGGCCCCAAGCAGGGGCGGACAGGCGACCCGCGGTGCCGAGCGGATCTTGGGCGAAGGGCAGCAGGCCGAGCGTCCCGCACCAGATGGCCCACGTGGTCACATCGATCGCGGAGTAGCGCTTGGTCAGCGCCTTGCTCAGGAGCGTCTGCACGGCCGCGCAAACCGCCGAACCGAAGATGAAGGCTGTGCCTTGGTTGAGGGTCAGGCCATGATCGAAAGCGCCCGAAGTGAAGGCCACGCCGAGCATGGAGACGAAGATGCCGAGCCAGGCGAACGGCGTGACCCGCTCACGCCCGGTGGTCACCCCGAAGAGCACGACGAGGATCGGCACGCAGGAGATGAGCATCGAGCCGGTGCCGGCGTCGACGGTGCGTTCGCCGAAATTGATGCCGAGGTTGTAGAGCGTGAACCCGAAGAGGCCCAGCAGGGCGATCAGCGGGACGTCGCCGAGCGCGGGTAGGGGGCGCCCACGAAAAACCCACACGGCCGACATCACCGTCGAAGCGATGAGGTAGCGCAGGGCGCCGAGTTCACCCGCGCCGACTTCATGGACGATGGCGCGGACGTTCACCCACGACATGCCCCAGGCGACGAGGTTGAAGCCCATCGCGAGGTAAACCCAACGGAGCGAGCTCGGGCCTGCTGGCGGGTTCGGGGCGCTCACTTGCTGGCGGGCTTCTTCCCCGCGTACGCCGTATAGCCGGCTTCGCTGGCGAATTTGGCGTCCCTCGGCTTGAGGAAAGCGATCTTGGGCAGGCTGCCGTCGGCTTGGCGCGGACCGATCAGCGCGGACTCATCGAGGCTCTCGAAGGAGGCGTCCGTGAACTTCTTCTCCGTCGCGAAGGCGTTGGCCGTGAGTTCGCACCGGGCGACGTCGAGTTTGGTCACGTCGCGGATGCCGCGGTAGCTGAGGTTGCCCACGATGCGGTGGCCCACGCCATCGATGTCCGCGGAGTTGTCCGGCGGGCGCATGAGGAAATTGAAGTCGTTCGAGTTTCGGTAGGCTGAATTGTACGACCAGTCGCCACCGATGAGGTGGTGGTTGGCGTAGAAGCCGCTGGCCTTGTTGCGGACCGCGAGACATCCCTCGGTGACGTGGCGGGGCGCGGGGTCGGGGACGGGCTGCAGCGGCGTATTGCCGTAACCCCCGACCTTGAAGCCGTTGCCGTCGCCGCGCTTTTCGAACTTCGGTCCATAACCGTTGTACAGCGCCCAGCAGTTCTCGAAGCGCACGCTTTCCCGGGAGGAGATGCAGTCGTAGCCGTCGTCGCTGTTGAACCACGCGCGGCACCCGCGGAAGACGTTGTTCGTCGCCCCCTTGGACGGGTGGCCGCCGAAGCCGTCGACATTGCCCCCGCGACCGTCCTCGGACGTGTAGTCGAAGTTATTGTACGCGTCGCAATTCAGGAAGAGGTTGTCGGATCCATCCAACGCGTAGATGCCGATGGCTTGGCTGTCGTGGAGGCTGAGCCGTTCGAAGACGTTGTGGCTGCCGTGGTTCTCGACGTTGCAGGATTGCCCGTGCCCCATGAAGTTCACCTGGGTGCCCGTCACCTCGAAGCCACGGAAGTGCAGCCAGGAGCCCAGGACTTGAAACGCGTTGATGCGGCGGTTGGGCGGTTTGACGTCCGAGCAATCGAAGACGGGCTTCTCATCCTGGTAGGCCCAGTAGCGGATGGGCTGGCCGGCTTTCCCGCTTTTGTTGAAGTAATGGATGTAGATCCAGGCCCGCTGGGCGCGGGCGAACTTATCGGGCTTGGCTTTGTAGGTGCCGCCGCGGATCCAGACCGTGTCGCCCGGGGCGGCGAGGTCCTGGGCTTTCATCAGCGATGCCAAGGGTTTGTCGATCGTCCCCGCCTGTTCGTCCGACCCATTCGGCGCCACAAACAGTTCCTTGGCGTCCATGGCAGTGCCGATGCACAGCCCGAAGGCCAAGGAAAGGAAAGCGCACAAACGCATCGGCCTACAAAAGACCCAACCCGACGGAGGGCAAGCCTCCCTCGTCCCGCCGGTTACTTCTTCGCCTGCATCAGCTCGATGAGCTGCTGGGCGCAGGCTTGGGCGAAGGCCGGGCTGTTGATCTCCTCGGCGAACTCGCGGACCGGCACGCGGGCGTGCTGCCTCAAGGCGCTGAACAAGGCTTGGTCCGCCGCGGCGTCGTGGAAGGGCTTGCCCTCGGCGCTGATGACGCTGATCGCCTTGGTCGGGAGCATGATGACCGCGCCCGCGGTGTAGGCGTTGGCCTTCTCCGCCACGATGCGGCCGAGTTCGGCGCACTCCGCGGCGGTCGTGCGCATGAGCGTGACCTGCGGGTTGTGGATGTAGAACTTGCGGCCAGAGAACTTCGCGGGAATCGAAGCCTGCTCACCAAAGTTGACCATATCGAGGCAGCCCGGTCCGACGACGACGGGCACCTGGGCCTTGGCGGCGGCATCCATGCGTTCGGGGCCGGCGTTCAGGACGCCGCCGACGAGTTCGTCCGCCCACTCGGTCGTGGTGAGGTCGAGCACGCCCGAGACGATGCCGCTCTCGATGACGGATTCCATGATGCGGCCGCCGGCTCCGGTGGCCGCGAAGACGAGGACTTCATAGCCCGCGGCTTCAAGGACCTTCTTGGCTTCGGTGACGCACGCGGTGGTGTTGCCGAACATGCTGGCGACGACCAAGGGACGGGCGGAGTCGATGACGGGTTCGGACTCGACCATGCCGCAGATGGCGCCGGCGGCGCGGGTGAAGATGACGCGGGAGAGTCGGTTGAGGCCGGCCACATCGGCGATGCTGGGCATCATGGTGATGTCCTTGGTCCCGAGGTAGGGGGCGACGTTGCCGGCGGCGAGCGTCGAGACCATGAGCTTAGGGAAGCCCAAGGGCAGGGCGCGCATCGCGGCCGTGCCGATGGCCGTGCCGCCGCCACCGCCGAGGGAGATGATGCCGTGGATCCGTCCTTCCGCCGCGAGCTTGGCGACCAGCGCCGGGGCGGCCTTGGTCATGGCGACCACGCATTCCCCGCGGTCCTTGCGGGCGAGCAGGGCGGCCAAGTCGATGCCCGCGGCCGCGGCCACCTGTTCGCGGGTGATGTCCGCCTGGATCGTCGCGGGGCCGCCCGTGCCGACGTCGATCAGCAAGGGCTTGTGCCCGCGGGCGGCGATGAGCCCGGCGACAAAAACATGTTCCTCACCCTTGGAATCGAGGGTGCCGAGTACTGCGATCGTGGCCATGGCGAAGGGCTTAGAAGTGCTTACGCTTCACGGGGATCTGCTTGAAGCGCTGCGTGAGCTCCGTGAGCGAGTGCTCGACGGCCATGCGTTCCAAGCTCGAGGCCCCGACGAACCCATCGGTGTCGGTGTGCTCGTTGATGAAGGCGGCGTCTTCGGGCGTGTTGATCGGGCCACCGTGGCTGAGGAAGATGAGGTCCTTGCGGACGGACTTGGCGGCGTCGATGATGCCTTGGGTGATCTTGGCGGCTTCCGGGAGGCTCATCGTGGCGTTGGTCACGCCAATGGAACCACCGACGGTGGTGCCCACGTGGGCGATGATGACGTCGGCGCCGGCTTCCGCCATGGCGCGGGATTCTTCGGGCGAACCCACGTAGACGATGGTGAACATCTCCATCTTGCGGGCGAGGGCGACGGTCTCGAATTCCTTCTTCACGCTCATGCCGGTCTCTTCGAGAATCTGGCGGAACTTGCCGTCGATGATGGTGTGGGTCGGGAAGTTGTTGATGCCCGAGAAGCCCATGTCCTTCACCTTGCCGAGCCAATGCCACATGCGGCGACGCGGGTCGGTGGCGTGGACGCCACAGATGACGGGGATTTCTTCGACGACGGGGAGGACCTCGTATTCGCCGATCTCCATCGCGACGGCATTGGCGTCACCGTAGGCCATCATGCCGGCGGTCGAACCGTGGCCGGCCATGCGGAAGCGTCCCGAATTGTAGACGATGACGAGGTCGGCCCCGCCGCGCTCGATGAACTTCGCGCTGATGCCCGTGCCGGCGCCGGCGGCGATGATCGCCTTGCCCTTGGACATCGTGTCGCGGAGGCGTTCGATGACTTCGGTGCGGGTGTAGGGGTTTCCTTTTCCGGTCCAGGGATTGGGCATGGTCTTAAAACAAAAACAGGTTCGAACTGACGGTGCCATTGAAGCACTCAGAGGTCCACTTTGGCCATGCTGCGGAGGCACGGTTCCCTATTCCGAAACCAACGATGCGCTCGCGCTCGAGGTCGGCACGGTCCAGAGTTGCCAACGATGAGCCGCATCGAATCCAAGCTGGCCGAACTCGGTATCACCCTGCCCGCTCCGCCGCCACCTGGCGGG
>CALQIY020000004.1 GCA_943330755.2 Opitutus sp. GAS368 | reverse complement strand
GACGAAGGAGCCCGCCCTCCGGCCCCAGTATGTCGCGCTCGTGGATCAAGAGACCATGGCCCCGGTGACGCAGGTGACCCCGGGGCGTTGCGCCTTGGCGATAGCCTGCCACCTCGGGAACACGCGGCTCATCGACAATACGGTCCTTTGAGCCGGCTCGCCGGAAAAAGCGCGGCCGGCGGGGGCGGGCACTTGCCCCCGGCCCCCTTTCGGGCAATCTGACGGCATGGGACAATACGCGTACAAGAACGACCTCGTCACCCCTTGCCGCAAGACGCTCTCCGAACAGCTCGTCCACGACCTCGCCTTCGTCCCGCCCGGTCCGCTGCTTGCGCTAGCCAAGAAAACCCCCGGAGGCTGGAGCCATCGCACGCCTTTCCTGAAGAACGCGCGCCGGCTCTTCCAAGCCCGGCATCACTTGATCGCGGCGGATTTCGATGCCATCGCCGACGAACTGCCCTGGATGCCCGCCCTGCTGAAGCTGGAGAAGGCGACCTTGCTGACGCATCTCGACGAGCTGGCGACCATCCTCGGCGGGCCACGCACGGCTCTCCTCTGCTTGGTGCGTTCCGCCCGCGCGGAGGACAAGGAGGCAGCCATCGCGTCGGAACACTTCACCAAGCACGCCGGCGCGGGCAAACCCAGCGCCAACCAGCCGGACGCCAAAGCCTTACGCCTCTGGCTCCAGAAGGTCGGCGCCCCGACCGTCGACGCACCCGCCGAAGCGGAAACCCCCTCCACCACCGATCCCTCCGTCCGCAAACTGAAGGAGGAAATCGACCGGATGGCGACGGCCCGCGAAAACGAGTTGCGGGCCGAACGCCGCCACAACGCCCATGTGCTGGGCGAGCGCGATACGCGCATCGCGGAACTGGAAGCCGCTGCGAAAGCCCAGCTCGAAGCCCACGCCTTACAGCAGACGACCCACGAGGCCGCCCTCCAAGCCTTGCTGACCCGGGCGACCAAAGCGGACGCGGAGGTCGCGCGGCTCAAGGACGAACTCGCGCAAGCCCGGGAGCACGTGGCGAAGAAAGCGCGCGAGATCGCGGAACACCTCCTCTCGGAAGAGCTGCGGCCCTGGTTCACGGATGCGCGCAAGCTCCGCGAAGCGTCGGACGAAGTCGCGCAACTTCGCCACCTGACCGCCGAGACGGTGGAGGCGATCCGGAAGGCGCAACGCGACGCCGACCCCTTCTTGGCCAAAGAACATGAGCTCCGTCAGGCCATCCCGCAGATGGAGGATATGCTCAAGTTGCTCCGCCGCTACCAACGAACGGCGGGCAACGTGCTGCCTGCGATCGTGACTTTGGAAAAGCGCGTCACCGAACATATCGAAAAAGTCCGCTACGAACTCGAACGCCGCGACCTCCCTTCCGACCCCTTCCTGGAACGGATCGCCGCGAAGATCAACGTGGCGGAGACCGCCGAACTGAAGGCCATCGAAGCCGCCCTCGCCGCCGCCGAACAGTCGGGCCTCGTCGATTCTCGGCACGCCGACCTTTACCGCGGCGACATCCATCGCCGCCGGTCGTTCATGGCGGACCAACGCTTCCACGACCAGAAGCCCTCGGGCCCCGTCGCGCTGCTCGAACGCGCCGTGGCGCTGGGCGAACCCGCCCGCCTCGGCATCGACGCCAATAACTTCGCCTGCCTGCAACAAGCCTACCTCGGCTTGAAGCTCGCCGCGAAGCGCAACGCCCAGGGCGACCTGCGCTTGCTCCTCGATGCGCCCGCCCGCCAGAAGGTCTTAAACCTCTTGGAAAAACTTGCCCACGAAGGGACCGGCCTGCTCATCTGGGCGAGCTTCGACGGGCAGGCCTCGAACCTGCGGCTCGACCATCCGCGGCTCAAGGCGACCTACAGCCGGGCGGGCGCCAAGGCGGACCACGACCTCATGGACCTCGTCGGCAAGGACAAGTCCTCGGAAGGCCCTTGGTTCATCGTCTCCGATGACGCGGAAGTCCGCGATGCGTGCACGCGGCAAGGAGCGTTCATCCTCAGCAACGAAGCCTTCGTGCGCCTGCTCGCGGGCCGCGGGCTGCGCAGCTAAAAAGAAGAGGCGTCCCGCGCGGGACGCCTCCAGGCGGACCAACCGCGCGGCTTACTTGGCGGCGGGCTTCTTCGGCGCGGGGGCCGGCGCGGCCACCGGATCGGGCAAGACGCCGGCGAAATCGGCCGCCTTCAAGCCCTTGTGGAAAAGGTTGAAGGAGTACTTGCTCGGCTTCCATTCCACGAGCGGGGTGACGTCGGCCTTGGCCGGAACCTCGAGTTGGAGACCCCAGAAGACGCCGTTCACCAGGAGGCGGCGGAGGGACTCATCCTTCAGGTCGCTGGCCGAAGCCATCGTCGTGGTCAGGATACGGTTGACCTTACCGGTGTCGCCCTTGAGTTCACGCGTCCAAGCCACGGCCATCGCGGGGTCGTTGACGCCCTGTTCCTGCTTGTCGCTCGCGCGCTTCTTGCGGCGTTCGCTGGGCGGGCTCTTCGGGTCCATATCCTTCAGGACGACGCCGCGGAGCAGGACCTTGGCGTCCGCCGGCGGGTAGGCTTCATAGACGTCGGTGTCACCGTAGGCGATGTCGACGCCATTGAGGACGGGATGCTTTTCCGCACCCGACTCGACGGCGGTGCGCGTGGCTTCACCCTTGTGGTTGCCCCAGTGGCTGATCCAGGTTTCGCCGAGGACGTTCTTCCCGAAGCCGCCCTTGGCGTTCCAATTATAGCTCACGAAAGCGCTCTCCTTCGGGATGCCCGCGAAGGCGTGCGTGCTGGTGCGCGTACCGACGATCGGCACGCCACGCTTCACGGCGGCGTCGAACTTCGCGAGGGTCGCCTCGTTCCACTTCCGGAAACGCAGACCAAGCACGAGCGCATCGGCGCCATCGAGGGCTTCGGGCTTGCCGAGCGACGCCCCGTTGTTCGGATTGATCACCCCGTCATCGTGCGAAAACAGGACGATGGCATGGAAACCGTGGCGCTCGGCCAAGATGCGCGCGAGCATGGGCATCGACTCTTCCGAGCGGTACTCCTCGTCGCCGGCCAGCAGGACGACGGTCTTGCCGGCACCGGGCCCCTTGCCGCCGGGGAAGTCGAGCCAACCAGAACCTGAGGTAAACGTATCGGCCGCCAGCAGGAGCGGAGCCGCGAGGATGAGGGCGGCGGTAGCGGCCCAGCGGGTGAGGGTATGCGTCATGGGGTGATGGAAGGTGAGACTGCCGACGGCCGCCCAGGTTGCAAGCGACCTGTAGACCTAGGCGGCTTCTTTTTCGGTCATTTTTTGCCGGCGGGCGGCCGCGGGGCAAAGGGGTCGGGGCGGATCGTTTCGGTCCGACCATCGCTGTAGGTCGTCACCTGATTGCCGAACGGATCCACCCGGGTCGTCGAGCGGGTACCATCGCTGTAGACCGTGTCGGTATTGCCGAGGGCGTCTTTTCGGGAGTTCGCCGTCACCCCGTTCGAATAACGCGTGGTCGTCCCGCCCAACGCGTCGGTCCGCGTCGAAGCCGTCACGCCATTGCTGAAGCGGGTCGTGCTCCCACCCAAGGCATCCGTGGAGGTCGTCGCCGTGACGCCGTTGTCCAAACGCACTTCGCGGTTGCCCAATGCATCCAGCCGGACCTGGCCGCCGGTGGGGAGACGGCCCGCGGCATCCGCCTTCACCTGGGCAACGGAAGCCGGGGTGGGCGACAGGTCGCCGGCAGGCCCACCAATGACTCCACCCTGGCCGGGCGCGCCGGCCGGGCGCGGGCGTGACCGCACCAGACTATCCGCCGCGGGCCCACCGACCACCGAACCCGCAGCGGACGCCGCAGGGACCTCGTCCGCTTCCGCGGCGCGCACCAACGCCGGCGGAGCCACGGGAGCCGCCGGCCGGGCCCGGCTGGGCGCCCGCTCGGTCGGCCAGGTCAAGAAGACCACCGCCGCACAAGAAGCCACCAAGACCATGAAGAATCGCAGGGGCATCGGCTTTATCCTTCTAAGATACAATCAGAAGAAAAACCTGCAAGCCTAGGCGCAAAAAAGGGCGGACATCGGGGACGTCCACCCTTTCGAGGCCAGCCGCGGGGCGCGGCTTAGGCGATGACCTTGCTGACGACCTTGCCGAAGTTGTCGGTCAGGCGGAAGTCACGGCCGTTGTAGCGGTAGGTGAGCTTCGTGTGGTCGAAACCAAGGAGACGCAGGATGGTCGCGTGCAAGTCATGGATGTCGACGCCGTCGGCGGCCACTTGGCTGCCGATTTCGTCGGTCTCACCGTAGTGCATGCCGCCCTTGACGCCACCACCCGCCATCCAGCAGCAGAACGCCTTGGCATGGTGGTCGCGGCCGGAATTGGTGTTCACGCGACCCGCGGTGGTCGGGGTGCGGCCGAATTCTCCGCCCCAGATGATGAGGGTCTCGTCGAGCAGACCGCGCTGCTTGAGGTCGGCGATGAGCGCGGCGGCGGGGGTGTCGATGGCGGCACCGGTGCGGCCGGCCGAGGTGAAGATGTTGGTGTGGTGATCCCAACCGCCGGCATCGACCTGCACGAAGCGGACGCCACGCTCGACGAGGCGGCGGGCGCAGAGGAGCTTGGCGCCGAGGTCGCTCTTGCCGTACATGTCGCGGGTCTTCTGCGACTCCTTGGAGATGTCGAAGGCGTCGGTCGCCGCGGTCTGCATGCGGAAGGCGAGCTCGAAGGATTCGATGCGCGCCTCCAGCTGCTCGTCCTTCTGGACGGTCTGCATGTGGCGATCGTTCAGCTGGTGCACGAGGTCGAGCTGCTTGCGCTGGGCCTCTTCGGTCGTGAACTCGCTCTGGAGGTTGGCGATCACCTTGTTGGACGGAGCGCCCGGACGGAAGGAGGTCTTCGCGCCTTGGAAGATGCTCGGCAGGAAGGCGGACTGGCGACCTTCGGCGCCACCGCCGAGGCTGACGAAACCGGGGAGATCCTGGCTCTCGGTGCCGAGGCCGTAGAGGACCCAGGAACCCAAGCAGGGCTTGGTGAGGATCGCCGAGCCGGTGTGCATCAGCTTGGCGGCCGGACCGTGGGCCGGGAGGTCGGAGTGCAACGAGCGGATGACGCACATCTCATCCGCCTGCTCCTGGAGCTTCGGGAAGATCTCGGAGATCTCGAGGCCGGACTTGCCGCACTTCTTGAATTCGAACGGCGTGGGGAAGAGGACGCCACCGCCGCCACCCTGCGACTTCTCCGCGTAGGCCTTCATGCCCGGCTTGTAGTCGAAGGTGTCGAGGTGCGAAGGCGCGCCACCGGCGAAGATGTGGATGACGTGCTTGGCCTTGGCCGGCAACGGGGCCTGGCGCGGCTTCAAGGTGGCGGTGATCTCGGCGCTCGCCGGGTTCACCATGTAGTCGGCGACCATGGTGCCGAAGGCGATGGTGCCCATGCTCATGCCGGTCTGGCGCAGGAAGTCGCGGCGGGAGGTGGGCGTCGGGAGGCTGTTATGGCAGTTTTGGATTTCCATAGGGGGCTTGGTTATATGTTTAGTATGAAAGGTGGCGGGGGTTAGTCGAGGTAAACGAACTCGTTCGAGCAAATCATGGCCTGGGCCAGCATCTCCCAGGGGGAGCTGGGGGTCTTACGGGAGATTTTCTCGCCGAGATTGACGATGACGCCGCCGGCGATGGCGGTCGCCCCGTTGGTGGCCGCTTGGCCCGGAGCCTGGGTGGAGGGCACGAGGGGCTTGTTCATCATGGCCCGCGCCTCTTCCTTGGTGACCTTCTTGGCGGCCACGGGGGTCTTCGGCTTCGCGGAGGGCGGCGGCTCATCGATGTAGCCGGCGACCTTCTTGACGAAATCCTTGGCGAGACGGACTTCCTCCGGCTTGGGCACGCGCTGGAACATCACGCGGTAAAGGACCGCGATGCGCCCTTCATCGCTGGAGGCGCTGAGGAATTCGGGGCGGGAGGCGACCGCGCGCGCCACCTCGACCGACAGCGGGTTGTTCATGAAGAACAACGCCTGCTGGGGCACGATGGTGGAATTGCGCTTCGAGTTGGCCATCGACGGGTCGGCGAAGTCGAACTGCGACTGCAGGTCGCTGAGGCGGTCGCGGTCGATGTAACCGTAGATGCTGCGGCGGTAGCTGATCGGCTCTTCGGTGATGTTGACGGGGCGCCCACCGACGGAGAGGTCCATCTTGCCCGTGAGCATGATCATGGCGTCGCGGATGCACTCGAAGTCGAGGCGACGGAGGTTGGAGCGCCACAGGAACTTGTTGCCGGCATCGACCTTCATGGGGTCGATTTCGCCCTTCTGGGCGACCAGCGGGTTGAGCAGCGGGTTGGCGGACTGCCGATAGGTCTGCGAGGTGAGGATCTTGCGGTGGAGCTTCTTGAGCGACCAGCCGGCATCGATGAAGTTGGCGGACAGCCAATCCAGGAGTTCGGGGTGGGAAGGCTTCTCGGCCATGTTGCCGAAGTCGTCCGGCGAAGACACGATCCCCGCGCCGAAGTGGTGCATCCAGACGCGGTTCACGAGCACGCGGGCGGTCAGCGGGTTGGTGCGGCTGGCGATGGCCACGGCGAGTTCGCGGCGGCCGCTGCCATCGAAGAAGGGCTGGCGGTCGGGGCCGGCGAGGATCTCCAGGAACTGGCGAGGGGCCACGGGGCCCTGCTTGTTGCGATCGCCGCGGAGGAAGACGTTGGTGTTCTTCGGGCGCTCGCTATCGGCGACGACCATCGCCGTACCGGGGCCGCCGGGGTGCGTCAGCTCGAGTTGATTGATGGCGTCGAAGCGGAAGTACTTGGGGGGGATGTTGCCGTTGCGGAAGCTCGGCGCGGATTGCCACGGCTCACAGAAACTGCGCGTCGAGATCAGCACGGTCACGAGCGGCACGGAGGCGACCTCCTCGTAATTCGGCAGGGGCCACGGCCAAGCGGCCAACTGGGCGAGGGCCTTGTCATCCCGATCGCCGGCGCCGCCCGGCACGCCGCGCAGGCCGATATGGGCGATGATGCGGGCGTGATGCTTCTGGAACATGGCCTGATAGGCCAAGGCGACGTCATCGAGGGTCTTCGGCTTGAGGTTGGCGAGGGCTTCGACGACCAGCGGATTGACCGGGCTCTTCTTGTCCGTGAGGGCGGCGGCGAGGACTTCCGGGGCGCGGGCGGCGAACTCGGCGTCCGTCAGACGACGCAGGCGGGCCAACGGACCGGTGATCGGCGAGTTGGTCGCGATGTTGATGGAGCCATCGACTTCCCGCACGGGCTCGAACTTGTACTGCTTCTGGATATCGAAGCCCTTTTCCGAACGCTGCCCGGCCATCTGGAACAAGGCCCGCCCCGCGAAATCCTTGTGCAGGATGGCCAGCTGGGCCGCGATGTAACGGTAGTATCCACGGGTATTCGACTCCACGAGCTCGCGCATCTTCTTGTCGTAGTCGGCGCGCTCGGCCGCGTTGCCGATGCGCGTGCCGCGGATCACCGGCTCCTGCATCGGCTCGGTCGTCGAAGCGAAGATGCCGTGCAGGGAGTAATAGTCGGCCGCGGGGATCGGATCGAACTTATGGTCATGGCAACGCGCGCACGAGACCGTCAGGCCCAAGAAAGCCTTCGTGGTCGTGTCGATGCGCTCGTCGATGGTGTCGTCGTTGTTGTCGAAGCGCTTGCCGACGGTGATGAAACCGAGCGCCGCCAGGCGCGGGTCGTCCTTGGCGAGGTCCGGCAGGCGGTCGGCCGCGAGCTGCTCGATGATGAACTGGTCGTACGGCTTGTCGCTGTTCAGGGCCTCGATGACGTAGTCGCGGTAAGTCCAGGCGCTGGGGAAGCGTTCGCCTTCGATGTCCCGGCGGTTGCCGCGCGTGTCGGAATAGCGGGCGGTATCGAGCCAGTGGCGGGCCCAGCGCTCGCCGTAACGCGGCGAAGCCAGCAGACGGTCGACGACGCGCTCCACCACCACGGAAGCGGCGCGGGCGGGCTGGCCGTTGCGCATGGCGAAGACATCGCGGGCGACCGCGGCGTCATACTCGCGGGCGAAGGCATCGGATTCCGCCGGGGTGGGCGGCATGCCGTGCAGGTCGTAGGTCAGGCGGCGCAGCAAGGAATCGCCGTCCGTGGCGGGATTGGGCTTCAGGCCGTTCTGCTCCAGCTTCTGCATGACGAAGACATCGATCTCGTTCTGCGCCCAGGCTTGGTTGCGGACGGAGGGGATTTCCGGAGCGACGACCGGCTTGAACGCCCAGTGGTCACGCGCCTTCTGCGAGAGGCCGGTGAGCTTGACCGCGCCGGAACCCACCGGGGCCGGGGCGCCCATCATCACCCACTTCTCCAAGGTCTTGATCTGTTCGTCGCTGAGCTTGGGGCCACCCTTGTTGCGCGGCGGCATCGAAAGTTCCGGGTCGGTCTGGTGGACCGAGAGGATCAGCAAGGACTTCTTCAGGTTGTTCGGGACGACCGCGGGACCTTGGTCGCCGCCTTCGAGCATCGCGGCGCGCGAATCCAGCACCAGCCCGCCCTTCGAAGAACTCTCCGCGGCGGAGTGGCACTTGTAGCAACGCTCGGACAGGATCGGACGCACGTTCTTCTCGAAGAACTCCAGGCCCGCCGGATCCATCTTCTCCTCGACCTTGGCGGGGGTGGGCGCGGCGGCCTTCATCGCCATCTCCTGCATCTCCTGCGCCGAGGCGCTCGATGCCACGAGAAGACCGATCAGGAGGGCCAAAGGGAAATGTGGTTGGGTCCGACGCATAGAAAAGGGAAGTGACAACAGAGGTGGGCTCGGCCGCATAAGCTTGGGGGAAAAGCCTAGGGAGCTATCAGAGGGGGATTACTAGTAATAATTCTCTACCACCCGCCAGAGAGTGCAAGCGGTAGATTTGCCCTAATGATTGGACGGAAAAAAACAGGCCAGGGTCCGAGCGAACCCTGGCCTGCCAAAACGAATCGGGCTGGAGCGCCTAATTCACGTAAACAAACTCGTTGGAAAGAAGCAGGGCGTGAGCCAGTAACTCAATCGGGGTCAATGGGTTACGCGAAACCATTTCACCGACATTCTGCAGGACGCCTTCGGCGCCACCGCTGGTCTTGGCCTCCATCATCATGCCGCCCCCCTCCATCATCGACGCACCCTCCTTCATCGCCACCCCGGTCTTGGCCGCCGGGCTCGCCTTCGGGGCAACCGCCGTGGCGGACTTACCCTTGGTGTCGGTCGTCTTACCATCTTTGGCGGCCGTCTTGGTCCCCTTGGCTGGGGTCGCCCCAGGCGGAGTCGGGGCCGCCTTCCCCGAGGCGACCGCCCGCTTCGCTTCGTTGGTCAGCGTGCGCTGCTTGGAAAGGAAGTCATTGGCCCAGCGGATCTCACTGGGGGTCGCGCGACGCTGGAACAGCGCCAAGAACATGGCGTTGATGCGGGAATCTTCGGACATCGCCTTGACCACTTCCGGCCGGGCGGCGACCGCGCGGGCCACTTCCACCGAGAGCGGGTTGTTCATGAAGAACAAGGCCTGCTGGGGCACGATGGTCGAACCACGCTTGGAATTCGTCATGTCCGGATCGGCGTAGTCGAACTGCGAAAGCGTGTCGCTCAGGCGCAAGCGGTCCACGTAACCATAAATGCTGCGCCGGTAGGAGTAAGGCTCATCGGTGATGTTGGCCGGCTGGCCGCCGACGACGGGGCTCAACTTGCCGGTCAGCTTCAGCATCGAATCGCGGATGGCTTCGAAATCGAGGCGGTGGAGGTTGGCGCGCCACAGGAGCCGATTGCCGGCGTCGAGCTTCAACGGGTCGACGGGGCCTTTCCGCACGACGAGCGGGTTCACGTTGGGATTGGAGTCCAAGCGGTAGGTGGCGCTGGTGAGGATGAGACGGTGCATCCGCTTGAGCGACCAGCCGTTCTCCGTGAATTCGCTGGCGAGCCAATCGAGCAGTTCGGGATGCGAGGGTTTCTCGGACATGTTGCCGAAGTCATCGGGCGTGGAGACGAAGCCTTCGCCGAAGTGCTTGAGCCAAACGCGATTCATGGCGACCCGGGCGGTCAAGGGGTTGTCCTTGCTCGCGATGGACTTCGCCAACTCCAAGCGACCGCTGCCCTCGGTGAAAGGCTTGCGTGGGGCGGTCGTGAGGATGTCGAGGAACTGCCGGGGAACGACGGGGCCGCGCTTGTTCCTGTCCCCGCGCAGGTAGACGTAGCTGTCGCGCGGATTGTCCGCGTCGGCCACCGCCATGGCTTCCCGCGGCACGCCCGGGTGCGTCAGGCGCAGCTCGTTGATCTGCGTGAAACGGAAATGGCGCGCGGGCGCGCGGTTGTTCTGCCCACCGTAGATGGGGCGATTCTGCCAATCGTTGCAGAACTTGCGGGAGTTGAACATCGCGATGAGCTCCTCGTTGTCCAAGATGCTCTCGACGTCCGGCACGGGCCAGGGGTAGTTGGCCAGTTGGGCGACGGCGGGCGACGTCTCCTTGCTGCTGTGGCCGGGCTTGGCGCAGCGCGCGACGTGCGCGAGGATCGAGTCCTTGGCGTCGTTGTAGACCTTCTGGTAAGCCAACGCGACGTCGTCGATCGTCTTGGGCTTGAGGTCGCGGAGGGCGGCCGCGATCAGCGGGTTCACCGGATATTTCTTGTCGGCGAGGGCGGCCGCGATGACCGCCGGGGCGCGTTCGGCGAAATCGGCCACGGGGATCGCGGCGCAACGGGCGAAGGGACCGGTGATGGGCGAGTCGATCTGCACCCGCATCGGCTCGAAGTCGGGCAAGGGGGTCTCCAGCTTGTAGCGCTCGTTGACGTCGCCCCATTCGGCGGAGCCCCGCTTGAAGGTCGTGGCGACGAGGCGCCCGGCCATCTCGCGGTTGTAACGGGCGCGCATTTCGCGGATATACTCGTAGAAGCCGGCGGCGCTCTCCTCTTGGAGCGCCTTGAGGCGCTTCTCGAAGTCGGCGCGCTGGACGGCGGCGTCGGGCGAAGTGATGACGGGGCGCTGCAGCGGCTCGATCGTCGAGGCGAAGATGCCGTGGAGCGAGTAGTAGTCGGCGGCGGGAATCGGGTCGAACTTATGGTCATGGCAACGCGCGCAGGCGACCGTGAGACCCAGGAAAGCCTTGGTCGTGGTGTCGATGCGCTCGTCGATGGTGTCGTCCTTGTTGTCGAAGCGCTTGCCCACGGTGATGAAGCCGAGCGCCGCGAGGCGGGGGTCTTCCTTCTTCAGGTCAGGCAGGCGATCCGCGGCCAGCTGTTCGACGATGAACTGGTCGTAAGGCTTATCCGCATTCATGGCGTCGATGACGTAATTACGGAACGTCCAGGCGTAGGCGTAGCGGTAGTCCTCGAAGAGCGAATTGCCTTGGTCGACCGCCAAACCGCGCGTGTCGGAGTAGCGGGCGGTATCGAGCCAATGGCGGGCCCAGCGTTCGCCGTAATGCGGCGAAGCGAGCAGCTCATCCACTTCCTTGGCGATGAGGGCGTCGACGGCCTTGGCCGGTTGACCACGCTGGACGCTGGCGGCATCCGCCGTGACGGCGACGGCATATTGGGAGCTGAAGCTGTAGACCTTCTCGGCCGCGGGCGGGAGGCCGACCAAATCATAATGGATGCGGCGCAGGAGCGACTCCGGATTGGTCGCGGGGTTGGGCTGCAGGCCGGCCGATTCGAGCTTGGCGAGGACGAACGCGTCGATCGGGTTGTGCACCCAGAGCTTGTTCTTCACCTCCGGCACCGCCGGCTTCACGACCGGCCTGTAGGCCCAGTGCTCCCGGGCTTTCTGCGAAAGCCCCGTCAACTTGTTGCCGGCACCGACGGGAGCCGGTGCCCCCATCTTCACCCATTCTTCCAGCACCTTGATCTTGGCGTCGGGGATCTTGCCGCCCGCCTTCTTGGGCGGCATCTGGAGTTCGTTGTCGGTGTAGGTGATCGCGCGCAGCAACAGGGACTTCGCGGGGTTGCCCGGCACCACCGCGGGCCCTTCATCGCCGCCCTTGAGCATGCCGTCGCGGGAGTCCAGGATCAATCCGCCCTTCGAAGCGCTCTCGGTGATCGAGTGGCACTTGTAGCAATGCTCGGCCAGGATCGGCCGGACGTTCTTCTCGAAGAACTCGAGGCCGGCCTTGGTCGGCTCCGGGGCGGTCTCGGCCGCGCAGGCGAGGTGGGCGCACCCGAGGGCGACAAGCAGGGGCAGGCGGGGAAGGAGGGCGTTCATGGGCGCGAAAAGGGATGAGGGATTAAACAGCGCCCCGAGTAGGTAGGTTCCGCGGGGGACCGTTAAGGGGAACGCTTCAAAAGGTAAACGCTCCGGGAAGGGATGCAAGAGGGATGGGTTGCCGTCACCCAAAAGGCGGAATCCCCTTCCCCGCCCGGACAAATGATGCTAAAAGAAGCCGCCGATGCGTATCCTTCTGGCCAGCGACAAGTTCAAGGGCGCCCTATCGGCCCAAGGCGTGGCGCGGAGCTGCGAAAAGGCCCTTGAAAAGGTCTTCCCGGGGGCGGTTTTTGATGCCTGCCCGATGGCCGATGGGGGCGAAGGAACCACGGAGGCGATGGTGGCGGCACTGGCCGGCGTCTGGCGGGAAACGACGGTTCTCGACGCCCAAGCCCGCCCGCGGCTCGCCCGGTACGGCTGGGTACCCGACACGCAGGTCGCCATCCTCGAAATGAGCGCGGCCAGCGGCCTGGCCTTGGTGCAGGACCTTCCCCTTCAGCCCAAGCAGGCGTCGACCTTCGGCACCGGCGAGCTGTTGCTGGCGGCCATGGCCAGCGGCGCGCGCAAGGTCATCCTCGGCATCGGCGGCAGCGCCACCAACGACGGGGGCCTTGGCGTCGCCGTGGCGTTGGGCTGGCGCTTCTTCCGCGCGGATGGATCCGCCTTCCAACCCACGCTCGACTCGGTCCTGGAAGCCGTGCGCATCGAACGCCCGCCGCACGCCCTGCCCGAAATCCTGGTCGCTTGCGACGTCGACAACCCCTTGCTCGGGCCGCGCGGCGCCACGCGCGTCTACGGACCGCAAAAGGGCGTGCAAGACTTCGCGTGGTTCGAGGCGCGGCTCGCGCATCTGGCGCAGTTGGCGGCCACGGCCACGGGCGCGGACCATCAGGAGCAACCAGGCGCCGGGGCGGCCGGCGGCCTCGGCTTCGGGTTGCTGGCCTTCGCGGACGGGAAATTGACCAGCGGCTTCGAGCTCGTCGCCGCGCAGGTGGGCCTTGCCGGACGGATCCACCAAGCGGACCTCGTCTTCACCGGCGAAGGCCGACTCGACGAACAAAGCCTGCAAGGCAAAGGGCCGATCGGCGTCGCCAAGCTCGCGAAAGGCCTCGGCAAGAAAGTCGTCGGGATAGCGGGCAGCGTCACGGACGCCCCCGGGCTCCGCGCTTGCTTCGACCTGCTCATCGCCATCAAGCCGGCGGACCTGCCGCTGCCGGAAGCGATGCGCCGCACCGATGAGCTCATCGGCACGGCCATCGCGGCCCAGGCGCAAGCCCTCCGCGCGCTGCGCTGATCAGCCGAAGATGTTCGCGGGCTTCCCCTTCCCGTCGATGGTCGCGTAGAAGGGCCGACCTTCGATATCGAAGGCGGTCTTCGGGCTGATGCCCATCGCCGTGAAGATGGTCGCGTGCATGTCCTCGACGGAGACCGGGTCCTTGATCGCGACCAAGGGCCGTTCATCGGCGGTCGCGCCGTACACCTTGCCCTTGCCGACCCCGCCACCGAACATGACCACGCTGGTGCCGCCCGTGAAGTGGCGGTGCAAACCGTAGTGGTCGGGATTCTCGATCGTCGTCCCTTTGTGGAACGATTGATCGCCCGCCTTGGAACCCGGGCGGCCTTCGATCATCGCATCGCGGCTGAACTCGCTGGCGATGACCACCAAGGTGCGGTCCAAGAGCCCGCGAGCCTCGAGGTCGCGGATGAGGCGCGCGATCGGCCGGTCGATCTCCTTGTGCATCTTCGCCACCATGTCATGGCCCTTGCCGTGGGTATCCCACTGGAAGAAGGGCACGTACTCGGTCGTCACCTCGACGAAGCGGGCGCCATTCTCGACGAGCCGCCGCGCGAGCAAGCAACCCCGACCGAAGCGGGAAGTGTCGTAGTCCTGCTGGACCTCCTTCGGCTCCAGGGTGAGGTCGAAGGCGGCGCGCTCCTTGGCGCTGAGGAGGCGATAGGCGTTGTCCATCGAGCGGAGCATCGACTCCTGCTGATAGTCGCTGAGCAAATCCCGATGGGGCGTCGCATCGACCAAGCGACGGAACTCCTTGTCGCGGTTGACGAAACGGCCGGTATCCATGCCCTTCGGCGGACGCACCGCCGCGGCGGCGTCCTCCGGGAAGGGCAGGTTCATCGGGCCGTACTCGCCCCCGAAGAATCCGCCGGTCGTGAAGGCCTTGAGTTCTTCGCTTTCACCGACGCCTTCGAGGCGCTGGCCGATGTTGATGAACGCGGGCATCACCGGATTGCGCGGGCCGAGCACGCGCGCCATCCAGGCCCCGATGTGCGGAGCCGCCACGGTCTGGGGCGGAACGTAACCGGTGTGCCAATGGAATTGGTGCCGCGAGTGCAGGATGCTGCCGAGGTCGGGCTGGACCGCCGAGCGGATGAGCGTGGCCCGGTCCATGACCTGGGCGATCGACTCGAGGCCTTGGCAAATCCGCACGCCGTCGACCGACGTCGGAATCGCGGGGAAAGTGCTCAGCACGCGTTTGTATTCGAGGCCCTTCTCATAGGGTGCGTAGCGCTTCGGATCGAAGGTTTCCGGCGCGGCCATGCCGCCCGCGAGCCAGATGAGGATGCAGGCATCCGCCTTAGCGGGCGGATGGACGACGGCCTTGTCGTCGGCCCCGAGGAGCTTCGGGGCGCCGAGCGACAGCGTGGCCAAACCCGCGCCCGCCAGGAGACGCAGGAATTCGCGCCGCGCCAAGGGCTCAGGCAAGGCCGGATCGAGAGGAAGACCGTGGGGAAGGGACATGGTGTTTATCGGATAGTCTGGAATTCGGGGAGCATGCAAACCGCCCAAAGCAAATCGGCGACGCCCTGTTCGGTGAGGCGCGGACCCAGGATCTCCTGGGCCACCTTGAGCTCGGCGGCGGACGGCGAGCGGCACAAGGCGGAGACGTAGAGCCACTGCGTGAAATCGTCGGGCGACTTCCACGGACGCCGCAAGAGGTTGGCGGCGCCCCGGCCAAGCAGGTCCGCGAAGGCTTGGCCGTTGGCGAGGTCGATGGCTTCCAGCGTGCTCAATTCATTGGGGCGCATGGAGACGATCTGTTCGCGGTTGGGGCGCCCCAGCGAACGCTGCAGGAGGTCCGATTTCACGAGCGAAGCCCGCGCGGGCGGGATGCCCTTGCCGGACAACTGCGCGAGCAGCTCGGCCATCTTCGCCTCGCCCTTCGCCCAGCCGCCGTCCGCGAGGACCGCGACGGGGCGCCAAGTGGCGTTCGCCGGGAGCACGCCTTGGGCGTTGGGCACCGCCGCCGTCCACTCCCACGCCCGGTTGGTCGCCAGGGTCGTATCTTTCCCCTGACCATCGCGGAGGAAGGCCTGTAGCCAGACGGCCGCGGCGTTCGGCGCCTTGCCGCCGTTCCGCCCCACGAGGAGGAATTCATTTTCTCCGGAGCGCAGGTAGGAAGTCAGGTCAAAGGCCTGCGGCGTCTGCCAATCGTCGCCCTTGGAAGCCGTCTTGCCGTTGACGAAAAGTTCGTAGCTGTTGTCGCACGAAACGACGCAGCCCGCCTTGACCACCGCCTCGGCCACCTGGAAGCGCAGACGGAAGACGCGGGTTTCGCCCACCGGCGGGAGCGCGCCCTTGGCCTTGTCGTTGGACCAGAGCGGCTGGGCCTGCCAAGCCAAGGACGCCTGCCCAGCGGTCGCCCGGGCCACCGCGGCATCGACCTTGAGCGGGGCCGTGCCCGTCAACCGCCAGAGGGCGTCGACGAACTGCTCCGCCGTCAGCCGCTTGGCGCGCGGGCCGCGATACACGTAGCCCTTGTCGTCGGTGGTGCGCGTCAAGGTTTCGGTCCGCGCCTGGTAGGCCTGGGACGTCGCGATGAATTCCAAGACCGCCTTCAGGTCGTACTTGGACTCGACGAGCCGATTGGCGAGGACATCGAGGAGGTCCTGGTTCCACGGCTCGGTCTGCATCGCGTCGACGGGATGGACGACGCCCCGGCCCATGAGCCGGTGCCAGAGTCGGTTGACGATGGTCCGTTGCAGCCGGCCGTTCTCCGGATGCGTCATCAGCGCCGCCAACTGCTGCAAGCGCTCGCTGCGCGGCTTGCTCGGATCCACTTGACCAAGCTCGGGGAAGGGCCAAGCGGCGACCGCCGTCTTGCCCGTGGGGACATCGCAGCGCACCAGCTCCAAGGGCTGGTTGGAAGTGATGGCCGCCAAGCCATAGGCGTCGCGGAGCTTCCAACGATCGATGAAGCTGTCGTGGCAGGAGGCGCACTTCATGTTGATCCCCAGGAAAGTCTGGGAGATGCTCTGGGAGAACTGCAGTTCGGGGCGGGCGCCCGCGCTCACGCTCCCGCGCCAGATGATGCCCTTCGCGAAACCTTCGCTGGCCGGCGTGGGCGCGATGAGCTCGCGCACGAAGTCATCGTACGGCTTGTTCTCCGCGAGGGCGGCGTACAGCCAACCGGTGACCTGCTTCCGGCCTCCATCGATGTAGCCCGTTCCGGCGTAATCATTGCGCAGCAGGTCATTCCAGAACGCCATCCAGTGATCGGCGTAGTCGAGATCGCGGGCCAGCAAGGCCTTCACGAGCTTGGCCCGCTTATCGGGGGCGCGCTCGGCGAGGAACGCGGCGTTTTCGGCGGCCGTCGGCAGGACGCCGACGAGATCCAAGTGCACGCGGCGCAAGAAGGTCGCATCATCGGCGAGGGCGGGCCGCGGCAATTGCCGTTCCTTGACCCACGCATCCAGAACGCGGTCGATGGGGTGCGCGCGGCCATCCTGCGCCGCGGGCAGCACAGGGGTCCGCGGTTTCAACGGAGGCTCGTACGCGGGTTGCTTGAAGGCGAATCCGTTGGTCCAAACCGCGCCTTCGGCGATCCACGCCTTCATGCGGGCCACCTCCGCCGCGGTCAACCCGTCCCCTTTCGGCGGCATGCGCACATCCGGATCGGCGCTCGCCACGAGTTCCAGCAGCTTGCTCTTGGCGACGTCGGACGGCACCACCACGACGCCGTTCTCGCTGCCTTCGAGCAAGGCGCTCCGGGTGTTCATGGAGAAACCGCCCTTGCGCTTGTCGCCGGTGTGGCACTCCCCGCAGTGCTTGCGGAGCAAGGGCACGATTTCGTGGTCGAAATCCACGGCCGCCACCAGCGGGAGAGCCGTGAGGAGAAGGAGAGGGACCAGGGTTCGCCGCATCCGGGCAAACTAGGGGGTCGCCGTCGCTTATCAAGCCGTCGCAAGCGATGGCTTGGTTTTTGCCTTCCCGTGCCCGACAAGAAACCTCAGGCTCTTTCCATGCCCCTCCGCCCCACCCTGCTCGTCTGCTTGCTTTGCGGCCTCTTTGCCTTCGCCGGCGCCGCCGACAGCAAACCCGAGACCAAGCCGGAAATCAAACCCACGGCCCCCAAGGTCGCGCCGCCGGCCACCCCCATCTGCCCGAAGTGCAAGAAGGAGATGGAACTGGAAGGTTTCGAGATGCTGCCCGACGAAGGTGGCGGCATCTTCAAGATTTACGTCTGCAAGGCCTGCAAGACGACCGACAAGCGCAAGCGCGACTGAGCGCGGCAACCTCCACCAAGCAAAAGGGCGCCCGCTGGGCGCCCTTTTCATTCAGGCACTTTCGGCTTAACGCGCGAAGACGATGCAACAGGCCGACCCCGCCTCGACGGACTGCTGGGTGTCCGTCAGTTTGCCCGTGGCTGGGTCGATGCGGTAGGCGTTGATCGTGCCCGACTTCTGGCCGGCGCACAAGAGCCAGCGACCGTCGTTGCTGAGACCGAAACCGCGCGGCACGGCGGGAACGTCAAGGACGTGCTGGAGCAGCGAAAGTTTTCCGTCAGCCGCGATGGCATAGACCGCCAGCGAGTTATGGCCGCGGTTGGAGACATAAAGCGCCTTCCCATTGGGGAGGCCGAAGATCTCCGCGGTCGAAGCACCCTTCGCGGAAGCCCCCTCGGGCAAGGTCGGCAGCACCTGCACTTCCTTCAGGGCTCCGGTCGCGGCATCCACGGTGAAGGTGCTCACCGTCAAAAGCATCTCGTTGCAGACATAGGCGAAGCCACCCTTCGGATGGAAGGCCAAGTGTCGTGGACCCGAGCCGGGCGCCACGCGGCCCGACTTGGGCTCGCTGGGCGTCAACGTGCCCTTGGTGGCGTCAAAGCGATAGATGAAGATGTCGTCCGTGCCGAGGTCGGGCACGTAGACAAAACGGTTCGCGGCGTCGGGGTAGATGCCGTGCGCATGCGGGCCGGCTTGGCGGGCCTTATTCGGCCCCGAACCCTCCTGCTGGAAGAAACTGCTGGCCGGTCCGATCGAGCCATCCGCTTGGAGCGGCAAGCAAGCCACCGAACCCGAACCATAGTTCGCGGCCAAGAGGAACTTGCCGGTCTGATCGACGGAAACGTGCGTGGCGCCCTTCCCCTTCGTGTCCTGGCCATTGATGAAGGTCGCCTGGCCATCGGCCGACAGACGGTAGGCGGCCACGCCACCGCCCGCGACTTCGGCGGTCGCATACAGGACCTTGCCGTCATTGCTAAGGGCCAAGTAGGAGGCCCCCTTCGCCTCGGCGATGACCACCGGGGCGGAAAGCTTACCGGTCTCCGCATCGATGGTGCCGCGCAGGATGCCCTTGGCCTGGGGGCCGGACGTACCGATGTAGTAGGTCAAATCAGCGGCGTGCGTGGAGGCGGACATCAGGGCAAGTAGGGCGAGGAGCGGGCGCATGGGGATAGGGATAAGAGGCCAAGGCGGCGGGATGGTTCCAAAGAAAAACTCAGCGGCCATCCCACCAACCGTCCAGGAGAGCGGTGAGACGCTTCACGTCGGCGGGACGGTCGGCGGCGAGGTCCCGTTGTTCGGCGGGGTCGGCCTTGAGGTCGAAGAGGCGCGGCGGCTCCGTGGCATCGGTGGAGCCATTGGCTGTTTCGCCGGTTTTAAGCCCACTCGAGACGATGAGCTTGAGGTCGCCCGCGACCAACCAGCGATAACGCAAGCTGGCGGCAGGATTGCCGAGTTTGCGGATGTCATGCGTGGAGTTCTGGCCGGCGACGAACGGGCGGGCCTTCAGGGCCGCGTCATCGAGCAAGTCGAGGCCATCCCCATCCGCCGGCACGCGCGCCCCGACGAGCTTGAGCAGTGTTGGCATGAGGTCGACGGCGCTGGCGGGAGCGTCGACGACGGTCGGCTTGATGTGACCTGGCCAGCTCACCAAGATGGGGCTGCGAATGCCGCCATCAAAGGGCGACTGCTTCGAGCGCGCAAAGTCCACCACGGGCTTGTCCGTGCGCGGAATCCAGCCGTTGTCCGCGATGTAGACGATGACCGTGTCGCGGGTCAGCCCTTCCTTCTCGAGATGCGCGCGGACCTCCCCGATGGTCTCGTCGAACCATTCGACCATCGCATGGTAGCGCGCGGCCTGCAAGGTAGGTGAACGCCCGCGATACTTGGCGAGCAAACGCTCCGGTGGCGTGTGCGGGTCGTGCGGCAGCATCGGCGCGTACCACGCGAAGAACGGCTTCCCGTCTTTCTTCGCGCGGGTGATGAACTCCGTCAGCGGCGCCAAGGTCTTGCGACCGATGTCGAGGCCGACATCGCCATGGCGGCCGCCCTTCGACATGCCTTCGGTGAAGCCGCCGGTGGAATAGTCGCCCATCCACCACTTGCCGGTCTGCAGGCTGACGTAACCCTTCTCCCCCAGCAACCGCGGCAATAAGGGCGACTCCTGGAACAACTTGATCATCTGAGCGCGGCCTTCCAGGAACGCGGGGCTTTTCTGCCGAGCCGCCGGAGTCACGGAGGCGGGCACGAGCGGGTCGTTGCCGGTGATGCCGTGACGATGCACATGTCGGCCCGTCAAGATGGAGGCGAGGCTCGGCCCGCACAGGGAATTCGTGACGTAACCTCGCGGGAAGACGCGGGCCTCGGCCGCCAGCCGATCGAGGTGCGGGGTCTGGACCGCCTTGGAGCCCATGAAGCCGTAATCGAACCACGCATGGTCGTCCGAGATGATCATCAGGATATTCGGCGCCTTCGCCGGGGCGGCGGGCTCGGCGGCCCCCAGCATCAGCACGGAAACGAGGCACAGCAGGAGAGTTCTCATGGGAAAGGGTTACCAGATCTTGACGCGATCCTTCGGGTCCAGCCACATGCCGTCACCGGGCTTGGTGCCGAAGGCTTCATGGAAGGAGTCCACGTTGCGCAGGACGACGTTGATGCGTTGGGGCATGGGCGAATGCGTATCGGACAGCAGGCGGTTGCGGAGCGTTTCATCCCGGATGTTGCCGGCGAAGGCGAACGCGTGGGCGAGGAAGAAGCGCTGGAGGGGCGTCTGGCCGGCGATCAGCCGGCCCGAGCGGTAGGCTTCGGTCGTGCGGAACGCGTCGAGGGCGATCTCGACGCCGCCGAGGTCGGCGATGTTCTCCCCCAAGGTGAGCTTACCATTGACGCGGATACCGGGCAACGGCTCCTCCTTGTCGTATTGCGCGACGATCAGGTCGCAACGGTCGCGGAAGCCTTTTTCGGTCGGCGGCGACCACCCTTGCTCCAAACGGCCCGTGGGACCGAAACGGCGGCCGGAGTCATCGAAACCGTGCGTGAGTTCATGGCCGATGGTGCAGGCGATGAAGCCGTACAGGACCGCGTCGTCGAGGAGTTCGCCATCGTAGGTCGGGACCGCGAGGATGGCGGCCGGCATGACGATCTCGTTGTTCATCGGACTGTAGTAGGCGTTCACCGTGTAAGGACGCATGCCCCACTCCTCGCGTTCCGGCGCCCCACCTACGCGGGCGAAGGTGCGCGCCCGCGACCACTTGCTGACGTTGACCAAGTTCTGGGCCAAGCCGTCGGCGCGGATCTCCACGCCTTCGTAACCGCGGAACTTATCGGGATAGCCGACGCGCAGCTTGATCGCGGCGAGCTTGCGCAACGCCCAAGCCTGCGTATCGGCGTCCATCCATTCGAGCTTGCGGATGCGGGCGGCGAAGGCGGTCCGGACGTTTTCGCAGACCAGGCGGAACCGTTCGCGTTGCGCCGGCGAGAACCGCCGAGCGACGTACTCCTTGCCCAGCAGGTCGCCCAAGGCGCCATCCTGCATCTTCAGCGCTCGTTCCTGCAAACTGCGCTGCTGCTTGGCGCCCGTGAGGACGACGCCCTCGAATTCGAAGGCGGCCTTGGCCGTCGTCGCATTGAGCACGGATGCGCAACCGGCGATCGCTTGGAAACGAAGGTAGTCGCGGACGTCTTCGGCGGGGGTTTCGGCGAGGATGCGGGCGAGCGCCCGGAGGAAGTCGGGTTGACCGACGATGACGCGATTGACCGCCGGCGCGCCGGCGCGGCGAGTGGCGGCTTCCCAACGCAGTCCCGGCGTGAGGGCGTCGATTTCCGCCCAAGTCATGGGATGATAGTGCGCATCGGGATTGCGCAGCTGCACCATCGGCAACGAGACCTCCGCCAACTTGACCTCGAAAGCGAGGACGGCCGCGCCGGCCTTCTGGGCACGCGCGGCATCATAGCCGAGAAAACCTAACATCTTGGCGACGTGGGCCGGGAAAGCGTCCCGCACGCGCTTGGTGGCGGGCTCATCGCTGAAATAGAAGGCCCGTTCGGGCAAGGAGAGCCCGGACTGCCAGAGATACAAGGCGACCTTGGTCTCGTCCTTCTTGTCTTGCGAAGCAAAGACGCCGAGGAAGGAGCCCGTGCCTTCGGCATAGAGTTCCGCCGAAGCGTCCAGCAAGGCCTGCGGGGTCTTCGCCTCGTCCAACTTGGCCAACACGGCACGTAGGCCGCTCGGCAGTTCGGTCGGGCCGGATTCAAAGCCGAGGGCGGAGCGCCAGAAATCGGCGAGGCGACGCTGGTCGCCGTTCGCATCCTTCTTCACCAGCAAGTCGGCGTTGATGGCGAGGAGGTCCTTCTTGATGAGGTCATCCTGCCAAGCGAAGGAATTGTAGACCGCCCGATCGGCCGGAATGGGGTTCGCTTGATTCCAGCGTCCATTGGCATGCAGCCAAAAATCGCGGGTCGGCGGAACGGCGGCATCACGATTGGATTCCACCAGGTCGGCCTGGGCCAAGGAGGTGGCCAACAACAGGGCCAAGCAGGGGGTACGCAGCATGCCGACCAGTCAATCCACCCGCCGACCCTGCGGAACCCTTTTTTTCGAAAATCGCTGGCACCCCCCTTGCGGGTCCATGCCCCTTGAGTATACTCTCGGTCTTGCCTCAGACCCTACCAGCGGTGTCCGTCACCGACGGGCCGTCGCCGGGGGTCCTGAAAATATAATACGAATTTATTTCGCTGATTATCAGTTACTTAGGAAAAGGCATCCCCGAAAAGGCCGTTTAGGAGCCCCTTATATACAGGCCCATCACTTTTTTTATGATCACGCTCATCCCCACCGCCACGACCATCGCCCCGACCAACTCCGACCGCTTCACCGCTGAGCAGGTCCAGCTCCGCGCCCCTGCCGACTCCCCGGTCGAGACGCCGGACGCTTTTGAAGCCAGCGAAGCCATCGAGCTCTCGGGCTACCAAGCCTACCTGCAACAGGCCGGTCAGCACAAGATCCTGTCCGCCGCCGAAGAGCTCCAGCTCGCCGAGCGGATTCAGGCCGGCCGCCGCGCCGATGGCCAGTTCACCACGGCGGCCCTCCAGGCACGCGACGAGCTGATTCGTCACAACCTCAAGTTCGCCGTCTACTGCGCCAACAAGTATGCCCACTCCCCGGAGGAGCGCGAAGAGCTGACCAGCGCGGCCAACCACGGCCTCGTCATCGCCGCGGAACGCTTCCTTGCGGAAAAGCAGGTGCGCTTCAACACCTACGCGAGCTGGGCCATCTACAGCTTGATCATGGCCGAAATCGGCCGCCGCCGCGTCGTCGACCTGCCGCGCAACATCCGCGAAGCCCTCAAGGTCCTGCGCCGCGCGGAGGCGAGCCTTCTGCAGTCCCAGGGACGCGAGGCCACGGATGCCGAACTCGCCGAGGCCATGCAGGAAGCCGAGCACAAGGTGGCCTCCTTGCGGCGACTCTCGCAAAGCAACGTCTCGCTCGATGCCCCGGTCGGCGAAGACGGCGACCTGACGCTGGGCGAGACCCTGCGCGACGACGAGGCTCCGGGCACGGCCGACCAAGCCGCCCTGCGGCTGGACGCCGAACTCCTCCGCGCGCACTTGCGGACGCTGAACGATCGCGAAGCCCTCATCATCGAGCTCCGCACCGGGCTGCGGGACGGCGCGGAATGGACCCTCGACGAAGTCGGCGGACGCCTGCACGTCAGCCGCGAGCGCGTGCGCCAGCTCGAAGAACGGGCCTACCGTAAACTGCGGGCCCTGCTCACCCCGGCGACGACGAACGCCAACTGAACCCAGGTGGCCGCGGCCTGCGCCGAAGCGGCCGGCTTAAGCCACCGGTGTCTTCGGCTAATAACCCCGGGCGCTTGCCGCCGGGGCGAGGCTGACCTTGTCCTGCCTGCCCCGGCGGGGTAAGCTATCCGCATGCAGACGCCTACTCGCTTAAGCTGGCCTCTCTTCCTCGGGCTCCTGCTGGGCGCCGCCGGGGCGCGCGGCCAAGAAGCGGAGCCATTCGAGGATCCGCCGATCAACTATTCGGCCACCCTGCCGAACGACCGGGCGACCAAGCTCAACGAGGCTTTCCAAAAGCAAGCCGATGAAATCCGCGGGTGGCCGGCCCGGCGCCGGCTGCGCTGGCTGCTCGAACAACTCGAGATCCCCGTCGACTCGCAACTCCTCGTCTTCAGCAAGACCAGCCATCAACGCAGCCTCATCGGCCCGAAGAACCCCCGCGTCCTTTACTTCTCGGATGAAGCGTATGTCGGCTGGGTGCCCGGCGGCGCCATCGAAGTGACGCTCTTCGACCCGGTCCTCGGCGCGACCTTCTACCTGCTCGACGCGCAAGAAGATGGCGCCAAGCCCTTGCTGCAGCGCGACAACCAATGCCTCTCTTGCCATAAGAGCTTTGAACGAACCCCGAGCCTCCGCGCCCGCTCGATCATGCCCGACGCCGAGGGCGAAGCGCTGAGCGGCTCCAGCCTCTCCAACCTCGAGCCCGATACCCCTTACGCCGACCGCTGGGGCGGTTGGTATGTCACCGGCGCACCCAGCCCCTTTCGCCACCGCGGCAACACCGTCGGCAAGTCGGAAGCCGACTTCCGCACCAGCGACGGCAAAGGGGGCGTGACGCTGCAGTCGCTGCAAGCCTACTTCGACGTCGGCCGCTACCCGAAGCCGACCAGCGACATCGTCGCGCTCAGCATCCACGACCACCAGGTCTACGTCCATAACGTCATCGCGGCCGCCAACCAAACGGCCCGCCTATCGTTGGCTCGCTGGCCCGCCACGCGTGAAATCCTGCAGCTCCCCGCCGACGCGCCGTTGGCCGGCTCGACGCTCGTCTCCCTCGCGAGCGAAGCCGACAAGGTCGTGGCCGCGCTCCTCTGCCGGGATGAACCGGCCCTCCCCCCCGATGGCCTGCAGGGCGATGGCGCGTTTGAGAAGAGCTACCTCCAAGGCCGCCGGGCCGACGCGCAGGGCCGCGCGCTCCGCGACCTAGACCTCAAGACGCGGCTCTTCCGTTACCGGTGCAGCCCGCTCATCTACAGCGCCTCCTTCCGCGGCTTCCCCCCGGAACTGCGGCGCTTGGTGCTCACCCGTTTGGCGAACATCCTCCGGGCCGAACAGCCCCCCGCCGACTACGCCTACCTCCCGGCCGCCGAACGCCGAGCCATCGCCGAGATCCTCGCGGCGACCCTGCCCGACCTCCCCGCCGGCGGGCCCCTGAAGTGATTTTTTAATACTTCTTTTACACGGCATCGGCGAGATGTCGCTTGTGGGCCTTCGGGCGGGGGCCAAGATTTCCTTACGGATATGGCCACCTACCCCCTCCATCTCCAAGGCGGACACTTGTTCGTCGAGATCAACCACCAACGCTGGCTCTTCGATACGGGGACGGCGATCAGCTACGGCAGCACGCCGAGCCTCACCATCGCGGAACGCACCTTCGCGCTGAAGCCCATCATGACCGGCAAGCCGGGCAAGCCCATCATCGGCGTCCCGAAACTCGTCCAATTCCTGGGCACCCCGTGCGCCGGCCTCCTGGGCATGGACATCATCGGCGAGTTCGACTGGACCCTCAACGCCGCCAAGCGCACGTGCACCGCGACGACGGAGGCCACGCCGATCCGCGACCGAAGCTTCGCGCTCAAGACCGAGCATGGCCTGCTCAGCGTCCAGGTGGGGATCCGCGACCGCGAGTATCGCCTCCGCGTCGACACGGGCTTCCAACTGACCTTCCTCGAGCACCCGGTGATCGAGAACTTCCCCTCCGCCGGCAAGGGCCGCGATTTCCATGTCTATTTCCTCGGGGGTTGGTTCCAGACGGATTCCTTCCACGTCCCGATGAAGGTCGGCGCGGAATTCGCGGCGGACAACCTCCACACCGGCCGCCTGCCGGCGAGCCTCCGCAAGGACATCCTCCCGGCGGACTACGACGGCATCCTCGGCGGCGAATTCTTCGCGCGGCACTACCTCGCCTTCGCCCCGCGCCGCCAGCTCATCGCCTTCCTGACCTCCGGGGAATAGACACGCGAAAGGCCGACCCCGGAGGGTCGGCCCGCGTGACCGGCTTGACTGAAAGAATTACTTGGCGAGCTCGGCGAGCTTCTCGCGGATGGCGTCGGCCTCGATCTGGTAGCCCTTCGCGTTGAGGTGCAGCTGGTCGGGCATGATGTCCTTCGAGAGCGTGCCGTCGGCGGCGAGGAACTTCGCGCCGATGTCGAAGTAGTGGACCTTCTTGCCGTCATGGAACTTGGCGATCAGTTCGTTCACGGCCTTGTTCTTGGTGCGGCCCGGGTTGTTGGTCTCACCGGCGCCACGCGGGAAGATCGCGAGGAGTAGGACCTTGGTGTCGGGCGTGCGCTTGTGGATGGCGTCGATGATGTTCTTGATGCCGGCGGCGACCTGCTCGACCGAGTTGGCGGCGACGCCGCTGTTGTTGGTGCCGATCATGAGGACGACGACCTTCGGCTTGAGGCCTTCGAATTCGCCGTTCTCGACGCGCCAGAGGACGTGCTGCGTGCGGTCACCACCGATGCCGAAGTTGGCGGCCTTATACTGCGCATACTCCTTGTCGAAGAGGGCCTTCTGGCCGTTCCAGCCCGCGGTGATCGAATCCCCGAGGAACACGACCTGGGCTTCCCCCTTCTTGGCGATTTCCACGAAGGCCTCGTGGGACTTCTGGAAGCCAGGCTGGATCTTGCCATCAGGCCCGAGCTTGGGCGCGGCGACGTCGGCGGGTTGCACCGGGGCCTTGGGCGCGGCGGCCTTGACGGCGACCTTGGTCGCATCGGCGGCGGGCTTCTTGGCTTCGTCGGCGCCATGCAGGGAAACTTGGGCCAACAGGGAGAGGCCCAAGAGGAGGGATAGTTTGGATTTCATGGGAGGGGGTAGGTCCTTCATTTCGGGACGAGGGCCCGCGGGAGTCAACGGCGTCCCGCAGGTGCATTCTTGCCCCGCCGCACTAAATGCCGCTAAGTTGCCGAAATGAGCCAGAACCTGCGCTTCGTCACGCCCGCCAACGCCTTGAAGGAAGAATACAAAGGACGGACCAATTACTGGCTCTGCCGACCAGGCGTGACCGAGGCCAAGGCCCTCCAAGTCTGCGAAGCCACCTTGCCGGCCGGGGAAGGCCATAACTTCCATACGCACCCGGAGCTCGAAGAAATGATCTACGTCCTCAAGGGAGAGGTGGAGCAGTGGGTCGAAAAGGAGCATCGCATCCTCAAGGCGGGCGAAAGCGCGCACATCCCCGCCGGGCTCGTGCACGCGACCTTCAACAGCTCGCCGGCGGACGCCACCATCCTCGCGATCCTCTCGCCCGGCGAAAGCCAAGGGCCCTTCATGGTCGACGTCAGCGACCAGGAGCCCTGGAAGAGCCTGCGTGGCTCGCGATGAAATTCACCCGCGGCCACCTCGTGCTCGCCGCCTTGGTGGCGTTGTTGCTGGCGGGCATCATCGGCCCGTGGCTGCTCTGGGGGGAGGCCTTTGACCGCTCCTTCAGCCTCGCGGGCACGCTCGCTTGGCTGCGCGCGCTCGGGCCCTGGGCGGCGGCGGGCGGCGTGGGTTTGCTGGTCGCCGACATCGCGTTGCCGATTCCCAGCACGATCGTCATGTCCGCGCTCGGGGCGACCTATGGCTTTTGGCTCGGCGGCCTCCTCGCGACCTTGGGTTCGATGCTGGCCGGGCTGACCGCCTACGGGCTCGCCCGTTGGGCGGGTCGACCGGCGGCGATCTGGATCGCGGGCGAAGACGGCCTCGCCCGCACCGAAGAACTCTTCGCCCGCGGCGGAGCCTGGCTCGTCCTGACCTCGCGATGGCTGCCGATCCTGCCGGAGGCGGTCGCCTGCTTGGCCGGCTTGGCGCGGATGCCCTTCCGCACCTTCTTCTGGGCCCTCACCGTCGGCAGCGTCCCCCTCGGCCTGACCTTCGCGTGGATCGGCACGTTGACGGAGGAACGCGAGGGCCTCGCGCTCGCCCTAAGCGCGCTCATCCCGGTCGGCGCGTGGGTCCTGAGCCGCCGCTGGCGGCGCTGAACTACTTCAGTTCCCGGAGGCGCACGCCCCGATACCAGACCCGCTTCGCTTCGTCCTGGAAACCGACATGGCCCTCGGCGGGGCGATCCTTCATCGTGGATTCGTCGAGCTTGAGGACGATGATGCGCTGGCCGTTGCAGTCGACGTGGAGCAAACGCTCCTTGAGCGTGAGGGTGTAGCGATTCCATTCCCCGGCCGGCTTCACCATGTTCTTGGCTGGGCCCATCGCCTTGATGATCCCACCGCAGTCGTGATTGCCCGGCGTGGCCAAGCCATAGGTATCGAGCACCTGAAGCTCGATGCCCTTGTCGACCGGATTGAGCGGGTCGGCGACCGCGAAGAAGACGCCGGAGTTGCCCGTGGGCTCGAACTTGAACTCGAGGTCGAGGACGAAGTCGCGGTATTTCTTTTCGGTGAAGAGATAGGCGTCGAAACGCTTCCAGCCGGTTTCGCCGGCGCGCGGCTGCAAGGTGACGGAGCCGTCGGCCGCATAGACCCAATTCCCCTTGGTCCGCCAACCCGCCAGGTCCTTCCCGTTGAACAAAGCGGTGAAGCCGGGCGCGTCGGCCGCGGGATGCGTCACCGCGACCGCCGGGACCGAAACCGGGTAAGGATCCTTGGCGGGAGCCGCGCGGAGGAGGGCGGCGAGGCCGCAGAAGCAGAGGAGGCTTTTCATGTTAGAGCGTCAGGAGGGCCGTGGGGCAAATCTGGGGATCGAGCCGCGTCAGCAAGGCCGCCCGGATGACGGCCTCCGTGCGGGGGACCTTGCCTTGGAAAACCTTTTGGCCGTTCACCGTCACGGTCACCGGCTCATCCAGGTTGACCAGCGCATCGTGAAGACGGAGGGCCGTGCCCTTCGGGACGTCGCCGGTCAACGTGATGGCTTGCCCGCTCGCGACCGCGACGAGCTTCTGCCCCGGCTGTGCGGCGTCCGCGGGGACTTGGAGCCAATAGAACTGCGCGTGGGTCACCCCCGTCTGCACCCACACGACCTTCTTGGGCCAAGCGGTGCGGGTGAACTTGGCCATCCACGGCAAGGCCTCCGCATCCTTCAGCCCCATCCAGTGCGGCAGGCCTTCGTAGACGCGACCGAGATGCGTGTAGCCCTCGGGGTCCGCCTGCTGCAGACGACCAAATTCCGCGATCTTCTCGGCGACGACCTTGTGGCGATTGTAGGCGGTGTCGGCCCCGCCGACGAACATCGCGAAGGGCAGATTGCGAACCCCGAGCGTGCTCACGCCGTTCGTATGGCCCGCCATCATCGCGGCCGCCGCAAAGCGGTCGGGCATGCGCGGGGCCAACTGCCAAACCCCGTCGCCGCCGGCGGAGTAGCCCAAGAGATAGACCTTCGCGGGATGCACGCCGCGCACCGCCACGAAGTCGTCGATCAAACGGGCGAACAGGGGATCGATATGCCCTTCATGCCAAAGGTTCCAGGTGTTGGTCGGAGCGCGCGGCGCCACGACGATGCCTTCCGCCGGCGCGTAGAGCCGAATCTGGTTCTTCCACTGCTGGTCATTGACCGCGGCCGGCGCCCCCCCGCCGCCGTGCATCGAAATCCACAGGCTGCGCTGCCCCTCGGGCGCGAGGTTGAATTCCTTCTCCAACCAGCGGAGGGACTTGTCGCCGACTTTCAGTTCCTTGGCGGCGACCTCGGCCGCGCGCTCTTTCCGCAGCTCGCCCGTCCGCTCGGCGGCCAGCGCCGTCACGGCCGCTTCCGCTTGGTTGCGGGTGAGGCCTTCCGCCGCGGGCAGGATGACGGTGGCGAGGGCAAGCAAGAGCACGTGGGGCGACAGGCAACGCATGACGGCACCCTGACGGGGAAGCCCCGCGGAGGCGAGCCATCTTCGGCATCGACCCAGCCAATGTCATACCATTTATATGACAGCATCATGGTCCGCCCCGCCCTGCTCAGCCTGCTGCTCCTGCTGCTCCTGCTGTCCGCCTGCCAGACCGCCCCGCAGCATCCCGCCAACCTCGTCGTCGAAGGCGTCCCCGCCATCACGACCGAACTCAAGGCCGAGCTCGAGCCTTACGCCAACCTCGGTGGGGCCGGCTTCCGCGGCTGGGCCACCACCAAGCGCGCCCTCTTGGTGACCACCCGCATCGGGGATGCCTCCCACCTTCATGAGATGACCGCGCCCTTGGCGAAACGCACCCCGCTCACCCGCGGCCCCGATACGGTGCGCAGCGGGACGTTCCAGCCGAAGGGCACCTTGCTCCTGTATTCCGTCGACAAGGGCGGCGATGAGAACTTCCAGCTTTGGCTGACCGACACCGCCCGCCCCGCGCAGGCGCCGACGCGCTTGACCGACGGCAAGTCGCGCAACACCGACGCGACGTGGTCGAAGGACGGGACGCTGATCGCCTACTGCTCGAACCGCCGCAACGGCAAGGACAGCGACATCCTCCTCGCCGATGTCCGCAGCCCGGGCGAACCCCGCGAACTCGTCCGCCTCGACGCCGGCGGCTGGTCGCCGGTCGACTGGACCGCGGACGGCAAGTTCCTCCTGGTGCGCCAAAGCCTCGGCAACGCCGCCTCGCGCCTGTGGACCGTGGAAGTCGCGACCGGCAAGCGGACGCAAGTCAGCCCCAAGGGCGTCGCCTGCCTCTACCAACAAGCCGTCTTCGCCGAAGGCGACCGGGCGATCTACGCCCTGACCAACCACGGGTCTGACTTCCTTTCCGTCATGCGGCTCGAAGTCGCGACCGGCAAACTCACCCTCCTGGTGCCCGACCCCAAATGGGACGCCGAGGAACTCGCGGTGTCGGCCAACGGCAAGCGCCTGGCCTTTGCCGTGAACGTGGAAGGCTTCTCGCAGCTGCGCTGCTGGAATCTCGAGACCGGCAAGGAGATGCCGGTGCCGGCGCTCAAGCCGGGCGTCCTGAGCAACCTCGCCTGGCGGCCGGGAAGCCATGAACTCGGCTTCACGCTGAACAGCGAGGACTCCGCCAGCGACGCTTGGTCGCTGGACCTCGACGCGGGCGCGCTCACCCGTTGGACGAACCGCACGACGAAACCCCAGAAGGAGATTCCCGTGACCCAACCGGAAGTCGTGCGGACGCCGAGCTTCGATGGGCTCAGCATCCCGTCCTTGGTCTACTACCCCGACGCCAAGAAATTCCCGGGCAAGCGCCCGGTGCTGATGTTCTTCCACGGCGGCCCCGAGGGCCAATCGCGCCCCGGCTACCGCGGCACGGCCCTTTATTACCTGAACGAACTCGGCGTGGCGCTGGTCTACCCGAACATCCGCGGCTCGACCGGCTACGGCCGCACCTACCTGAGCCTCGACGACACGGTCAAGCGCGAGGACGCGGTCAAGGATGTCGGCGCCGTATTGGATTGGGTCGCGAAATCCGACCGCCTCGACGCCCGGCGCGTGGCGGTCTACGGCGGGAGTTACGGCGGCTTCATGAGCTTGGCCTGCCTGACGAACTACCCCGAACGCTTCCGTTGCGGCATCGACAACGTCGGCATCGCCAACTTCGTGACCTTCCTCCGGGACACGTCGGATTACCGCCGCGCCAACCGCCGCCTGGAGTACGGCGATGAACGCAAGCCCGAGGTCCGCGCGTTCCTCGAACGCATCTCGCCGGCGAACCACGCGGACCGCATCCGCGCGCCGCTGCTGATCATCCAAGGGCGCAACGACCCCCGCGTGCCCTTCACCGAGGCGGAACGCATGCGCGATGCCATCCGCGCCCAAGGCGGGCGCGTCTGGTTCGTGATGGCCAACGACGAGGGTCACGGCTTCGCGAAGAAGTCGAACGCCGACTTCCAGTTCCGGTCGATGGTCCTCTTCCTGAAGGAGAACCTGCTGAACTGACGGACGACCTTAGTCGTGGTCGCCGTGCCGCTGCATCCGCTCGCCCCACGCGAAGAGGATCATCGATAGCAGGAAGACCCCGTGGATGATGGCCTGCCAGAGGATGACCTTCTCGTGGCTGGCGGTCATGGGCTTGTCGGCCGAAGCCGCCGAGGTGATGTCGATGAAGCTCTTCAGCAGGTGGATGGCCGAGATGCTGGCCAAGCTGCCGGCCAGCTTCACCTTCAGCGTATTGGCGTTGATGTGGTCGAGCCAATCCGGGCGGTCGCCGTTGTCGCCGAAGTCGATCCGGCTGACGAACGTCACGTAGCCACCGACCACGACCATGTTCACGAGGTTGGCCACCATGGAGATGTCGACCAAGGAGAGGATCCCCAACATGATGGAGCTCTCCGTGGCGGTCGCGAACCCGCCGAGCAGGTGGATCAATTCCTGGACGCTCTTCCACGCATAGGCGATGGCGGCGAAGATCAGGGCGACGTAGATCGGCGCCTGCACCCAACGGCTGGCGAAGATGAAGTACTCGAGACCATGCTCTAACTTCTGCGCGATACCTTCGGACTTCGGGTCGTTAGCCATGGCGGTAGAATTGGCATTCCCCGCCGACCGTCAAGCCACGGCGACGTCAGATGCCGGCGCTGGCGGCGGCCTCGCCGAGCGGGCCAGCCTCCGGGTCGCGCAGGTAGGCATCCGCCTTGGCCGAAACGATGACGCCGTAATTGATCGTGCCCAACCAACCCGACATGATGATGCCCACGCTGCCGGCATGGTACAGTCCGCCGACCTGCTCGGGCAAGCCCATGGAAACCTTGAGCCCTTCGAACTTGGTGCCGAAGGAAGTGCCCCCTACGTGGCGGACGTAACGGTTGACCGTGCGCGGGGTGGCCGCCTCGGCGTGGTCGACCTTGGAGCGGATATCGGGGATGAACTTCTCGAGCCCGCGGAAGGATTCCTCGATGACCCGGGCCTTATGCGTCTGGTAGTCGGCCTCGGAGAGGTTGGCCCAGTCCTCGTACCGCTGGTTGACGGAGGTGACGATCGCGTAGCGCGGGGTCTTGGTGTGCGGACGGGTGTCCGGGTAGTAGACCGAATACGTGCGCGAGGTCGTATGGAAATCGATGAGCTCGCGGCTGGAGAACGGCTTCGCCTCCGAGGTGAAGACGAGGTCGCCGATGTGCGGGATGCTCTCGCCCGTGCGCACGCCCATGTAGACCTGGCAGGAGGACGTGTTGACGCGCACCTGACGGGCCTGCTCGAGGAAGGCGCCGTCGAAGGCCGTGGCATCCGCCAACTTCAGGACGGTGTCCTTGATGTTCGCGTTCGACACGACGGTCGCGCACGCCACTTCGGCCTCTTCGCCCAGACGGGTACCGCGGAGCTTGACCCCGACCACGCGGCGGCGGCCGGCGGCGTCCTTCTCCACGAGCACCTTCTCGACGAGCACATTGCGGCGGATATCGACCCCATTGGCCTTCATCTCGGCCGTCATGAGGTTGATCATCGTATCCGTACCCCCTTGGAAGATGAAGACCCCCTTCGACATGAAGTTCGAGAAGACGATGCCGAAGGTGATGGCCGGGTCGTCGAGGGTCGAGCCATTGGCGTAGGCGATGGGCTCGAGCAGCAAGCGCTGGATGTCCGGGCGACCGGGGAAGAACTGCTCGAAGAGCTCGCGCGTCGTGCGCGGGTCGTTGTCGTAGTAGTTCATCGAGCGGAGGTGCGCGAAGAACGCCTCCACGGTCTCGGCGGGGATGCGGAACTGCTCGATCATGATCCGCGTGAAGTCCGCGCGGTCGAACGTCGTCCGGACGTCGAAGTCCGGATTGATGAACCGGACGTCGTGCAACTGGTGGATGCGGTCGGAGATTTCCTTCGTCCAATAGCGGCGGGTCGACTTGATCATCCCATGCGGGAAACCATGCAGCGAGATGTCGAACACATGGCCACCGGCGCGCTTGAAGAACGTCGCCAGGCCCCCGAGCTGGTAATGGTGCTCGAGCAGGAGCACCTTGCGGCCGAACTTGGCCAGGTTGTTCGCGGCCGTCATGCCGCCTAGGCCGGCGCCGATGACGACGGCGTCGTAGCGGGGGAGCAGGTTCTCGAAAGGCGAAGGCATCGGAAAGGGACAGGAAGAAGGAAACGGGCGGAAGGCAAAGCCGAAACCCGCTAGAAGTCCGCCTTTAAGCCGTGCGGAGGCTCCAGCCGGCCCGCTTCTTGGACAGCACCACCGGCCGCCCGAACAACTCGGCCAACTGCGGACGACGCAGGATCTCCGCGATGGGGCCGGCGGCCAGTCTTGAACCATTCCGGAGGAGCAACGCGTGCGTGAAGACCGGGACGATCTCCTCGACGTGGTGCGTCACGAGCACGACGGACGTCCCCTTGGCCACCGTCGGCAACCGTTGCAGCAACGCCAGAAAATCGGCCCGCGCGGCGGGGTCGAGGCCCGCGCATGGCTCGTCCAGAATCAGCAAGGCCGGCCGGCCGATCAATGCCCGCGCGATGAGCACGCGTTGCCGCTCGCCCTGGGAAAGATGCCCGTACGGGCGGGTGGCCAGCGCCCCCACCTTCAGTTGCCGCAACATCCGACGGGCGCGCGCCAAGACGGCCGCCGGCGGCCGCCGCCAAAGGTTGATGACGCCGTCGACGCCACCGGCGACGACGTGCACGGCCTGTTCGGAGGGCTGGACCATCGCGGCGACGGACGGGCCCGCCAAGCCGATGCGGCGACGCAGTTCGCGCCAATCGCTGCGACCGAACGTTTCGCCGAGGACGGTGACCCGCCCGGAGGTGGGCGCGAAGTAGCCCGTCAACGCGGCCAACAAGGAAGATTTTCCCGAACCATTGGGGCCGAGGAGCACCCAGTGCTCGCCGGCGTGCACGGTCCAATCGATGCCCTTGAGGATGACCTTGCCTTCGCGGGCGATGCGCAGGCGGGCAACCTCGAGGACAGGCAGGGGCGACGGCTTCATGGGCTGACCTTATTAGGGTGGGGCCGCTCCGACTTCCAAGTCGCAAAGCACCTACGCCCATCCTTGCCCTCCGCCCCGAGGGCGGTTTAATTGCTCGCGATGCGTTGGGCGACCCCACTCCTTCTTGGCCTATGCCTCGCCCTCGGGGCGGCGGAGAAACCAACGCAGGCGCCCGTGTCTCCGGACGACTTGGCCGAGCTCGAACAACTCCGCCAGAAACTCCGGGACGACAAGGCCCCCGCCGCCAACGTACCGGCGGCCGCGCCCGCGAACGGCGCCATGAGCCGCGAGGACCAAGCGGAGTTCGACGCCCTCCGCTCCCAGATCACGGCCCGCCAAACGGAGAGCCCCGCGGGACGGCCCATCCTCGTCCAACTGATCCACACCGAGCTCGATGGCTTGGAACTGGTGATGGTCCTCGACGCCCCTGTCCCCACGCCGGTCGTCATCCAAGGCACCGGCCACACCTTGGGGCAGAAATTCAGCGTCCACGGCACGTTCACCGGCGCGGCCAAGTTCGAAGGCGCCTACTACTCCCTGCTCAAGACCAGCGAGCCCGTGGTCAACGCCCTGACGCCCAAGGAAACGCCGAAGGTGGAGACGGCCCTCCGCCCCGTCTTGGGGGCGACGGATGGCGCAACCGAGGAAGGCTTCAGCGGCTTCCAACTCAGCAACATCCTCTTCGCGGGCTTTGCCGCCATCTCGCTCGCCATCGTCGCCCTCAAGGTCAAAGCCAAGATCGATGCGATGAAGAACAAGAAGGCCCGCCGTCGCTAACGCCCCTTTCGTCCATGAAGACCGCCGCCGCCCTGCTCGCCCTTGTCGCCCTCGCCTGCGTCCCGCCGGCCGCCCATGGCTCCACCAACGCCGAAAAGGCGAAAGCCACCGCGAATGCGGTGACCGCTGGCGGTGGCACGGCCGGCAGCGCGAGCACCGGAGCGAAGGTCGCGCCCACCAAGGGAGCGGAGGATCCCCCGACGCCCTTGACCGAGGCGCTCAAGGACGGGACGGAAACGCGCATCACCTGCACCTACAAAGGCGCGGGCAAGAACGCCGCGATGTCGGGCACCTACCATTACAAGCTCTGGGTCCCCGAAGGCTACTCGGCTGACCCGAAAAAGACCTGGAAGACGATCTTCATCGCCGACCCCAACGGCAAGGCCAAGCTCGGCGCCATGAGCGACTGGATCAAGGCGCACGGCTACATCGCCGTGATGCTCGAGGAATCCAAGAATGGCCCATGGGAGCCGATCCTCGGCAACTTCCTCGCGGCCCATGAAGACGTCGTGAAGCGGATGCGCGTCGCCGAAGGCAAGAAAATCGCGACCGGCTTTTCCGGCGGCGCCCGCGCCAGTTCCCTGTTCGTCACGCTGGTCCCCGGCTTCGGTGGCCTCATCCTCCAAGGCGCCGGCTGCAGCGACGTCAATCCCGACGGCACCTATGTCACCAAGGACATCAAGGTGAAGTCGGTCGCCGGCACCTTCGGCAAGAAAGACATGAATTACAAGGAAGCCGCCCGCCTCAAGAAGTCCTTCGGCGCGCGCATCGAGGTGTTCGAGTTCGAAGGCGGGCACCAATGGGCGCCCAAGGAAATCATCGAGCCGGCCCTGACCGCGGTGGACGGCAAGCTGCCGAAGTAAACGCCGCCGACCAGAAGGGTTGCAGGGAACGCGGAGGGTGGCTTGAGTGTCGTATCCCCATGAAGTCCTTCCTGCCCCTCCTTCTGGCCCTCACCGGCTTCGCCGTCGCGGCCGAACCTGCGCTCAAGTTCACCGACCCGAAGCCCCAAGCCTACAGCCTGACCCTGCGCGCGAGCGAGATCGACCCGCGCTGCAAGTCGCATCCGGAAATCGGGTTCGTCCTCGAGGCCGCGGGTAAGCCTGCCGACACCGAACGCGCGCAAGTCGACACGCGCGTGGCGCCGCGGGGACAGCTGGTGATTTGGCTGATGGGCCACAGCCAACCGCTCGCCGAAAAGGTCAATGGCTACGGCCTGCACTACATCCAGGTCGCCTACGCGCGCGAATGGTTCGCCAAGCTCAACACCGAGCCGCTCGACGACCCGCAGCACCTCGGCAACATCCGCCTCGAGGCCACCACCGGCATCGATGCGTCCAAGGCCATCGACATCCCCGGGCCGGACAGCATGAAGGAACGCGCTTACCAACTCGTGAAGGCGTTGGCGAAAGCCAACCCGCCGGGCCGCTGGGAATTCTTCCTCACGAAGGACGGCAAAGCCCTCGACTGGGAAAGGGTCATCGTCTCCGGGGCTTCGCACGGCGCGACCTCCTCGGCCCGCTTCGGCATCGCGCAGAAGTGCGCGCGCATCGTGATGTTCTGCGGCCCGCGCGACCAGCTCGATGATTGGCAAGCGTTGCCTTCGGCGACGCCCGCCAACCGATACTTCGGCTACAGCCACGTGCTCGACGGCGGCTGGAGCGCCGACCATTACCCGCGCTCCTGGCTGCTCCTCGGCCTGAACAAGTTCGGCCCGATCGTGAATACCGACGAAGCCAAGTATCCTTACGGCAACTCCCGTCGCCTGATCACCAAGTACGACGTCAAAGGCGACGCCAACAAGGCCCACGGCTTCGTCCAAGTCGGCAAGAACCCGCCCAAGGACGCCAAAGGCGTGCCGCTGCAGGAAGACGTCTGGCGCTACCTCTTCACCTCCCCGGTCGACGAAGTCGGTAAGCCCGTCCCGGCGGAGCCCGAGACCCGGATGAATCTGCGGAAGAAGAAGTAAGGCCCTTTACCGAGGCTTGCCCTCGGTCGGCTTTCTCCTGTTGGATGGCTGGACATCGCCGTGGCCATCCGCATCGACCTTCTCACCCTCTTCCCGGCCATGGCCGACGGCTTCCTCCAGGAGTCCGTCATCGGTCGCGCCATCGAAAAGGGCACCCTTGGGTTCAAGGCCCACGACCTGCGCCAGTACTCGAAGGACAAGCACCGGAAGGTTGACGACATCCCGTATGGGGGTGGCCCAGGCATGCTGATGACCTGCCAACCCCTTTTTGATGCCGTGGACGCCTTGGCCACCCCGGATTGTGAAGTCATCTACCTTTGCCCCGACGGGGAGCAGCTGACCAACCCCTTGGCCCGTGAATTAGCCCAAAAAAGCCACTTAATCCTCGTTTCCGGACACTACGAGGGCATCGATCAGCGCTTCCGGGACCGCAAGGTAACCCGCGAAATCTCGATTGGGGACTATGTTTTAACCAACGGCACCCTCCCCGCCTGCGTCCTCGTCGATTGTATCGGTCGGCAGATTCCTGGGGTCCTGGGCGAGGAAAACTCCTTGACGGGGGACAGCTACAACGGCAAGTTGCTCGCCTTTCCGCAGTACACCAGACCCGCTGTTTATGATGGTCTCGAGGTGCCCCCGGTCCTCCTAGGAGGACACCACGCCGAAATCGAAAAGTGGCGCCGGGCAAAGCAAATCGAGAAGACAAAGCACCGCAGGCCCGACCTACTGGAAGACCAAGAACACCAGCCATGAGCAACCATCCCCTCCTCCAATACGCCACCCAATCGCAGCTGAAGACCGGCCGCGGCCACGACACTTTCAAGGTCGGTGATGGCGTCCGCGTCTCCACCAAGGTCCGCGAAGGCGACAAAGAGCGCACGCAGGTCTTCTCGGGCATCGTGATCTCCCGCAAGGGCGGCAACGTCCAGGAAACCTTCACCGTTCGCCGCGTCTCCTTCGGCGAAGGCGTCGAGCGTACCTTCCCGGTCCACTCCCCGAACATCGAGAAGATCGAAGTCGAGCGCGTGTCCCAGGTCATGAAGGCCCGCCTCTTCTACCTCCGCGACCGCCACGGCAAGTCGGCCACCAAGGTTAAGGAAAAGCGCTACGACCCTTCGGCTGCCGCCGAAGCCAAGTAAGCGCTCCTTGAGCCCTCAAAAAGCCCCGCTTGCGGGGCTTTTTTATACCCCAGGATAAAGACCCATCGGCGCAAACGACCGCAATCAGGCAAATCAACCTACTGCTTATTAGTTACTTAGCCTGCATATAGACATTTTTAGGCTGCATGGGGGTCTTAAGTTTTTTCAAAAAACGCCGCCTGCAGGCTTGACTCCCCCCTCCCCGCCTGCGTCTTTCCACATCCCTCGTTTGGCTCGTCCAGACATCCGGAATCTCCCTCCCTCTTCTCCACCACTATGCTACGCATCCGCCTCCAACGCTTCGGTACCAAGAACGAGCCGACCTATCGCCTCGTCGTTGCCGAACAGAGCATCCGCCGTGACGGCCGCTTCGTCGAAGTCCTCGGCCACTACAACCCTGCCGCTCGCGGCAAGGCCATCCCCCTCGTGATCAACGTCGAGCGCGTCGACCATTGGGTCAAGCTCGGTGCCCAGCCGTCCGACACCGCGAAGTCGCTCGTGAAGCGTGCCCGCGCTGCCGCTGCCGCCGCTCCGAAGGCCTAAGTCCCCTCTACACGGCGGAAACGCCCACCCTGACGACGTCACACCCTGCCCAACGGCAGGGTGTTTCGTTTGGTGAGGTCGGTGAGCCGGCTCAGTTGACCTTCGTCCAGCCGCCTTCGCCGTTCTTCTCCAACTTCTGGAAGCCCGCTTGAGCGAGCCGCTTCTCCGAAACGGCCTGCTTCATGGCGCCTTCACCGTAACGAATGGTGAGGCTGGGTGTAGACAGCAGGCGGCGGCAGGCTTCCTTCGTGACCGGGTGGTGCGTGAAGTCCGGGGCATCCGCCGGCAGATCGACCTCGAACTCATCCCCCTCGACCCCGTCGGCCTTGATCACGATGTAACGGCGCAGCGGCATCTTATTTCTTGGCCGTGCGCGGGTCGAAAGCATCGCGCAGGCCGTCCCCCAGGTAGCTGAGCGAGAGCAAGGTGGCGGCAAAGACGACCGAAGGGATGAACAACAACCAAGGGCACTGCTCCATGACGTCGGAGCCCTCCTTGATCATCATGCCCCAGGAGGTCATCGGCGACTTCACGCCGAGGCCGAGGAAGCTGACGAAGGCCTCGAGCAGCATGACGCCCGGGACCGTGAGGGTCGCATAGACCGCGATGGTGCCGGAGAGGTTCGGAAGGTAATGGCGCAGGACGATGCCCGGGCGGGACTGGCCAAGGGAAACCGCCGCCTCGACGAATTGGCGGTTCTTCAGCGAACGGGTCTTGGTGCAGACGATGCGGGCCATCGTGAGCCAAGAAACACCCCCCACGGCCAAGAAGATCATCCAGATGTTCTGACCGAAAACCACGGTGCACAGGATGACGATCAAGGTCAGCGGAAGCGTGCTCACGATATCGACCACCCGCATGGCGAGGTCCTCGAAGCGACCGCCGATCTCCGCGGCGACGACGCCGTAGATCACGCCCACGAGCAACGCGACGGTGGTGGCGATCAGGCCGACGGAGATGGAGATCATGCCGCCTTGCAGCAGGCGCGCCAGCAAGTCGCGCCCCAACAGGTCCGTCCCCAACCAATGCGCCGCGCACGGGGCCACCGGGCCCAACGCGAGGTCTTGCGCCTTATAGTCGGGCAGCAGGTGCAGGGCCGTCAAAAGCGGCGAGCTGAAGCAGAGCGCGGAGATGCCGACCAAGAACCACAGCGCGATGACCGGGATGCGATCGCGCTGGAAACGTTGCCAACCGGTTTCGGTCGGGGCGGAGGGTTGGGTGACGGCGGTGCTCATCGGCGATCGCGCGCGGTGCGCGGGTCCAGGGCGGCCTTGGTGAGGTCGGCCACCAGGTTAAGGCAGAGTAAGGCGACCGCATAGAGCAATGTCGTCCCCAGGATGACGGGGACGTCGCGGTTGATGATGGCGGTGACAAAGAGGCGGCCGACGCCGGGCACGTCGAAGAGGGATTCGACGACAAAAGAGCCGGAGACCAGGGCGGCGGCGGCGGGTCCGAGGTAGGTCACCACGGGCAGAATCCCATTCCGCAGCGCGTGCACGAAACGCACCCGCGTCGGCGAAACGCCCTTGGCCCGGGCCGTCCGTACGTAGTCCAAGGTGTAGACTTCCATGAGTTCCCCGCGCGTCAGGCGCGCCAAGGGAGCCGCGGTGATCAGGCCCAGCGCCAACGAGGGCAGCACGAGGTGCGTCACGGAACCCCAACCGCAGGGCGGGAACCAGCCCAGCTGGAGCGAGAAGACCAAAGCCAACAAAGGCCCGAACACGAAAGACGGGACGCAGATGCCGATGAGCGCCAAGCCCATGGGCACGCGGTCCATCCAGGTATTGGGTCGGGAGGCCGCGATCACGCCGATCGGAATGCCGACCAAGATGGCGATGAGCAAGGAGAGCGACCCGAGGATCACGGAGACCGGAATGCGCGCGCCGATGATCTGGTTAACCGTCCAACCGGGATACTTCATCGACGGACCCAAGGAGCCGTGCGCAAGGTTGCCGATGTAGTTGCCGAGCTGCACGTGGAGCGGCTGATCCAATCCGTAGTACGCTTCGACCTGCTTCTTCACCTCCGCCGGCATGGGCCGTTCCTTGTCGAAGGGACCGCCCGGCACCGCATGCGCCAAAAAGAACGTGGCCACGACCACGACCAAGAGGACGGGGATCATTTCGGCCAGTCGCTTGAGGACGTAGAGGAACATCGGGGCGAGGCCAGCGTGGGAGGGTCGAGGCGGGTTGCAAGCCTGCGGGACTAAGGCTGCTTGGCTTTGGCCGCCTTCGCGCGGCGCTCCATCTCCTCGATCGACAAGGCGTCGGGGAGGCCATTCGCATCCGCCTTCACCCAACCCATGCGGGCGGACAAGACCTCCAGCTCCTTGGCGTTCAGTTTACCGTCCGCCTTCAGGCGGGCCTGCCGCTCGGCGCTATCACGTTCCATCTGCGCTTGGGCATCGTTCTGCACGTAAGTCTTGAAGACGCCACAGCCCGCAAGCAGCAGCGCGGCGGTGAGAGCAAGCAGGGGCTTCATCCGTGCAGATTAATCAGCGAGGTGGTGAGGGCTCAAGAGCGTACAAGCCGCGGGCCGACCGAACCAATGGCGGCGCCGGGCGACCAAGCCATAGACCGCGTCGGCCCAAAGGACCGGCACCCCGCTCGACAAGCGGGCCAAGAGGCCCCAACCACCCCCCAAGCCTCCCAGCATCCGCAAAACGGCGGCCGAGCGAACCAGCCGCTGCGACCCGACCCAAACCACCACCGTGCCCTGATCGCCCCCCGGGGGCTCACCGAGGATGCGGGCCGTCTCTCCGATGTTCGGCGCGAAAACCATCGTTCCGCCGGCATCGCGGGCGGCGAACCATTGGGCTGTCCGATTGCACAAGGCACAGTCTCCATCAATCAAGACGATGATCGGGGTGGCCTCCATGCACTCTGAATGAGCCAAAAACCGCGGGGAGTGAAGGCCTTTCGGCGTTTCCAGGCCCGAACCGCTAAAAGCGAGGGAAAGCGCTTGTCACGGGAGCCTCCGACTGCCAAATAAGCCCTTCCTACTGGCCGGAAGGGTATCCAAGTGGCTAAAGGTCGCGGACTGTAAATCCGTTCAGCTTCGCTGTTCGTGGGTTCGAATCCCACCCCTTCCACCAGCAGGACAAATTTGACGACGCCCCCGGCTCCGGGGGCGAAATCGTTAAATCCGCGTTGACTCCGAGGGCTGCCCACGGCTTCCCTACTGACACACATGGCCAACATCAAAGCTAACCAGAAGAGCATCCGCCAGACCGCTGCTCGCGCCGCCCGCAACAAGATCGTCCGCACCCGCCTCAAGAGCCTCGTCAAGGGCTTCGTCGCCGGAGCCGCTTCCGCCAGCCCTGCCGCCGTCGCTTCCGCCGCCGACAAGGCCGCCAAGACGGGCGTCATCCATCGCAACAAGGCGAACCGCATCAAGGCTCGCCTCGCGAAGAAGTTGGCCGCGGCCAAGAAGTAAGCGATGCCTTCCGGGCCTCGCCACAACCCCGCCGTCTGAGACGCCGGGGTTTTTTGTTTTAGGATGAGTCCGTTCCCTTCCTCCATCGGCTTTCCGTCGGGTGTCTTCGGCGAGGCGCCTTTGCGGCTCGATGTGCTCACGCACGGGCCAGGCTGGGTCGCCCTCAACAAGCCCGTCAATTTACCCAGCGACGACCACCCTTGGCAGGAAAACGCCGCCCACTTGGTCGGCGAACTCCGTGTGCAACTCCAACTCGAGAAGCCGGAGATGGTGAAGCTGGGGCTCAAGGAGCCCGCCGTGGCCTTCGGACCGGAACCCCAGGTCTCCGGCTTGCTCATCCTCGCCGACCGCACCAGCACGCTCGCCGCATGGCGCGACGCCATCGGGTCCTTTCAGCTCAGCTTCACCTACGAGTTCATCGCCCGGACCGAAGAGGCGCCCGCCGAAGGCGGACTCTGCGACCTGCCGCTGGGCATGGACGATGCGCGCGGGCGGGCCTTCGTCTCGCACCGCCTCGGCAAACAAGCGGAAACGACCTTCCACGGCGGCGAGACCTTCAACCGTTGGCGGCGCTGGACGGCGACCACGCGCTTCCCCCGTCGCGACCAGATCCGCGCCCATGCGAATGAATGCGGGCTGCGCATCGCCGGCGAACTGGAGTACGCGCGCTCCGGCCGCGTGACGCTCACCGACACGACCCGCCGGGGCCGCCTCAACAAAGGCGAAGACAAGCCCTTGCACCGCTGCCTGCTGCTCCACCTCGGCCGGATCCAGGGCCTCGTGGCCGGCGTGCCGATCGACCTGACCGCGCCGCTGCCCGACGATTTCGCGACCGTCGTGAAGCGCCTCGGCAAAGCCGGCTAAGCGCGCGGGAAGTCCTTGCGGAAGACGTCGTGCGTCCGCACGTAACCGTCCGGGCTGTTCATCCGACCGACCGGGGCGTAGTGCGCATAGTCCACGCGCCAAGTCACCGGGTCCGCGATCCCCGCCCGCACGTGCGCCAAGAGGATTTCCACGACGACGACCCGATTGTCGCCGTACTTCCGGATGTCGAGGACCCGGCACTCCAAGGCGACCGGGCAATCGACCAAGATGGGTGGGCGGACGCGCTCGGCGGCGCGCGTGGATAAATGCGCGTGGGCGACCTCGCTCTCGCCGGGCGGCAAGGCGCGCGCGCAGGCGACCATGCGGTCGGCCATGGGCTCGTCGCAAAGGTGGATCACGCACTCGCCGTTCAACAGGAGATTGGCCGCCGTGTCCTTCGGCGTACCGTCGTCGCGGTCGCCCGGCGCCAACACGGCCAACGGGGGCTCCGTGCCCATGACGTTGAAGAATGAAAACGGGGCCGCGTTGACGACCCCTTGGGCGTCGACCGTCGTGACCAACGCGATGGGCCGCGGGACCACGAGGCCGGCCAGCAACTTGTAGGCTTGGGCGCCCGGGTGCGCCGCCACATCGAAGCGCACCGAGGCCATCCTAGACGTGCGGCTGGTCCTCGCCGGCGTGCGAGGCGATCGCCTCCCGGCGGAGGTAATCCTGCCGGTAGGACATGAAGAGGTAGATCACGACGCCCACGCAGATGCAGGAGTCGGCGATATTGAACGCCGGGAACCGGTAGCCGGGCAGATGGACGTCGATGAAGTCGACGACGTGATCCCCGAAGAGGCGGTCGCGCACATTGCCGAGCGTGCCGCCGACGAAGAGACCGAAAGCCAGCTGGCCCCCGGCCAGTTCGCGCATCAACGGGTGGCGCCAACGCCAAACCAGGGCCATGACCACCAAGGCCAAGAAGACCAGGAACGGGCGGACGTCATACTGCGCCCCCAAACCCCAGGCTGCGCCCTTGTTGCCGACGTGCACGATCCAAAGCCACGGAAAGACCGCGATGGGGGAGCGCTCGGGATCGCCCGAGAAGTGGTAGACCCAATCGTTTTCGAAACGCAGCGGGAAGACGCGCTCGATGTGCAGCTTGGTCAAGACGTCGGTCACGAAAGCCATGACCGCCACCGCCCAGAATGTGGTGTACGCGCGCACCCGCAAAGGACTGAAGGCTCCGGAGCTCAAGTCTCGGGCTGATCGTCTTCGCCGCCACCGCCGCCGGTACCGAAACCGACTTCATCGCCGATTTCACCGAGGGGGTTGCTGCCGCGACGGCGATGGGCCCGGCGATTGCGCTCCAGTTCCTTCTGACCTTCCAGCGAGTAGCGGGTGAAGGGAACCGCCATCAGACGGGCGTGCGGAATGGCCTTGTTCGTGATTTCGCAGATGCCGTACTTGCCCGACTTGAGACGCTCGATGGCGTCCGCGATTTCCTTCAGGGCTTCCTGCTCGTTCGAGATCAGGGAGAGCGCGAAGTCGCGGTCGGCGGTGTCCGTACCGGCGTCGGCAAGGTGCTGGGAGTAACCGGAGAGGTCACCGGCGTCGTCCTTGCCGTTCTTCTTGAGCGCCTCTTCGGAGTGGAAGGCCAAACCCTTTTGGATGGCTTCACGCATGGCGGTCAGGAGGTGGTAATAGCGGCGCAGCTTTTCCGGGATCTGCTTGGACTCGTCGACCATGCCGCCGCCCTTGCGGAACGGGTTCACGCCACCGAGCAGGTCGGCGATCGAAGCGGCCGCGATGTTGTGCGACTTGTGGCCCTTTTCCCGGGCCGCCGTGGCGGCTTTCTCGCGCGCCTTCCGCTCTTCTTCGGGCACCCAAAGGTTCAGCTTGGCCCCATCGCGTTTGCGGGTCTTCAGGTATTCCAAGACCTCCGCGAAGGTGAAGTACTGCAACTTCGCGCGCACCGGAGCTTCCAACGTGGTGGCTTGATCGTGGCTGACGCGGTGCTTGTCGAGGAGCTGCTTCTGCTTCTCATGCTCGGCCTTGGTGTCCTTCTTC
>CALQIY020000003.1 GCA_943330755.2 Opitutus sp. GAS368 | reverse complement strand
GCCGATGCGCCAAGCGCCGGTGGCCGAGCTCAAGGCAGGAGAAATCTACGGCGTTCCCGCCGGCCAGGTCGCCCCGGTCTGTGGACGTCTACTGAACACCGCCGCGGAACTCAGCCTCGTTTGGATCAACGGCGAATCCGAACCGGTGCCCTATCCTCAAGGACGGCTCATCCCCTCGGGGGGCCTCAACCTGGGCCAAGAAGAGATCCGCGTGTGCGCCGCGGAGGACTGGGCCGGCTCGATGGTTCGCAAGTTAAGCGAGACCTCCGGAGACGGGGCCTTTCGACCGCGCACGTTGGAACGCATCCTGACCCTCTACCTTGGGACGGTCATCGTGATCGCGCTGCTGGGCTTTGGTCTCCGTGGCGCCCTGACCCACGATTGGGGTGCGGCCCTGCAGTCCGCGATTTCGGTCCTCATCGTCTCCTGCCCCTGCGCCATCGGCTTGGCCTTCCCCTTAGCCACCGAACTCACCGTCGGCGCCCTCCGCCGCAGCGGGGTGTACGCCCGTGACCCACGCATCTGGGAACGCGCCCTCTCGGTCCGGCGGGTCGTTTTCGACAAGACCGGCACCCTCAGCCTGGAAACCCCACGCCTCACCAATCCCGAGGCCTTGGCTGAGCTCTCAGCGCAGGAAAGGGCCGCCTTGGCGACTTTGGTCGACCAGAACCTCCACCCGTTTGGTCGCGGGCTGCGTGAAGCCCTCGGCATGGCCGCCGTCCGCACCTGCGAAGGCCGCCTGGAAAGCATCCCCGGCAAAGGCATGATTTTGCAGGACGCGCACGGCACGCGCTGGACGCTGGGTCGGCTCGACTGGCATCAGCGCCCGGCAACGCCTGCGGCGGGTTCGCAGACGGAATTCTGTCGCAACGGCGAACGGCGCGCCCTCTTCACGTTCGAAGAGGAACCACGCCCCCATGCGGCGGAGGAAATCGCCGCGCTCCGCGCTCAGGGACTCGAAGTCTTCGTGCTCTCCGGCGATCGGCCCGCGAAGGTCGCAACGTTGCTCCAGGCGGTTGGCCTCCCGGCTTCCGCGGGACTCGGCGACCTCTCCCCCGAGCAGAAGGCCACTTGGATTCGCGAGCACGACGGCAAACACACGCTCATGCTCGGCGACGGCGCCAACGATGCGCTCGCCTTCACGGAAGCCACGCTCCGCGGCACACCCGTCGTCGACCTCAGCCTCCTCGAGCAAAAGGCGGATTTCTACCTCCTCGGACGCGACCTGCGGGGCCTGAGCAAACTCTTCGCCATGGCTCGCCTGCGTCGGCGCGTGCTCACCGAAGTCTTCGTCTTCACGGTCAGCTACAACGTGCTGGTCATCGCACTATCCTTAGCCGGCCATATGTCGCCCTTGCTGGCCACGGTGCTGATGCCCACGAGCGCGATCTTGACGCTGCTGCACGTGACGGCACGCCTGCGCCGCCGTTGAGCGCTTGAGGTCCTTCCCGGACCGGCTATGGATCGAGAGATGCGGAGCACCCCCCTGGCCGTCCTCGTCTTCGCCGCGCTCGCTCCAGCCGCGGACTTACCGTTGCCTCCGCTGACGACCGGACAACCCACCGCGGGAAAACGTGTGGCCGTCACGGCCCCGGAATACGCCGGCACCCAGGTCCACCACCTCATCGCATTGCCGACGGACTGGAGCCCTCAAGCCCAAGCCCAAGGCAAGCGCTGGCCGGTGATCGTCGAATACACGGGCAACCTGCATCCCGCCTCCGGCTCCACCGGGGAGGTCGAAGGCGCCGCCTTAGGCCACGGGCTGAGCCGCGGTCAGGCCATCTGGGTTGTCCTGCCCTACGTGGCGACCGACCGTCGGCATAACGAGGTCACCTGGTGGGGCGACGTCGCCGCGACGGTGGCGTACGCCAAGCAACACGTGCCACGCATCTGCACGGAGTACGGCGGCGACCCGCGCCAAGTCCTGCTCTGTGGTTTCTCGCGTGGCGCCATCGCCGTCTCCTTCCTCGGGCTGCACGACGACGAAATCGCGCGGCTCTGGTGCGGCTTCTGGGCGCACGACCACTTTGACGGGACCCGCACTTGGTCCGGACAGGCGTGGAGCACGCCCTTAACCCGCTATCGCGAGGAAACCACCGCCCGGCTCCAGCGCCTGCAAGGCCGGCCGTTGCTGGTCACGCAAGGCATCGCCGGGACGGGCACCCGCGAGTTCCTGACGCCACGACTCCCTCCCTCTGCCTGGACTTGCCGCGACGTCGACCTGACGGCCGTGGGCGGCCCCTTCCCAAACACAATGGCGAAGGATCCGCACAATGACCGCTGGCTCCTGCGGGACTCCCCAGCCGGCGAGGAAGTCCGCCGCTGGTGGGCGCAGGTCTTGAACGACACCAACAAGAAGCCCCGGTAGGAACCGGGGCTTCGGAGGAGTCGGGGCTTAGGCCTTAGGCTTCGCCACCTTCGCTGTCACCGCCGCGTTCGCGGAAGGGACGGCGTTCGCCGCGTTCCGGACGGTCGCCACGGGGGCGGTCCATCGGCTTCGGGGCGGGGGTGTATTCGCGGCCTTCCTTCTCGGCGATGGCGGCGCGGCGCGAGAGGCGCACGCGACCCTTGTCGTCGATGCCGACGCACTTCACGATGATCTCGTCGCCGAGCTTCACGATGTCTTCGACGCGGTTCACGCGGAAGTCAGCGAGCTCGGAGATGTGCACGAGGCCTTCCTGACCCGGGAGGCATTCGACGAAAGCGCCGAATTCCTTGACCGAGCGCACGATGCCCTTGTACGTCTTTTCGAGTTCGATCTGGGCCGAGATGAGGTTCACCTCGTTGACCGCGCGGGCCAGCTTCTCGCCGTCCGTCGCGAAGATCGTGACCCAACCGGAGTCGTCCTGGTCGATGTCGATCTGGCAACCCGTGTACTCGGTGATGCGCTTGATGTTCTTGCCGCCCGGACCGATGAGCGCGCCGATCTTGTCGGACGGAATCTTGATGCGGTGGGTGCGCGGGGCGCAGGGCTTCAGTTCCGGACGGGTCGACGGCATCACCTTACCCATGATGTCGAGGATGGCGTCGCGGGAGACTTTGTTCTGGGCGATGGCTTCCTTGGCGATGCCGATCGGCAGGCCGTGGATCTTGAGGTCGAGCTGGAAGGCGGTGATGCCTTCGCGCGTACCGCAGATCTTGAAGTCCATGTCGCCGTAGTGGTCTTCGGCGCCGATGATGTCGGTGAGCACGCGGTGCTTCACGATCTGGCCGCTCTGGTCTTCGGTCACGAGACCGCAGGAGATGCCGGCGACCGGGGCCTTGATCGGCACGCCCGCGTCGAGGAGCGCGAGGGTACCACCGCAGACGGAGGCCATCGACGTGGAGCCGTTGGATTCCATGATCTCGGAGACGAGACGGATGGAGTACGGGAAGTCCTGCTCGGACGGCAGCACGGAGAGCAACGAGCGCTCGGCGAGGTTGCCGTGGCCGGTTTCGCGGCGGCTGGTCATGCCGAAGCGACCCGTTTCACCCACGGAGAACGGAGGGAAGTTGTAGTGCAGGAGGAACGAGCGCTTGCTCGGGCCGCCGGTGATGGCGTCGACTTCCTGGGCGTCCTTGGAGGTGCCGAGGGTCGCGAGCACGAGGCCCTGCGTTTCGCCGCGCTGGAAGAGCGAGGAACCATGGACGCGCGGGAGCACGTCGACTTCGCAGGAGATCGGACGGAGATCCTTCGGGGTGCGGCCGTCGGCGCGCTCACCGCTCTGGATGATGGCGTTGCGGTAGACCTTTTCCTGGAGCTTTTCGAAGGCCATCTTGATCTGGCGGGCGTCGAAGACGTCGCCGAGTTCGGCCTTGCAGGCAGCCTTGGCCTTCTCGACGACGGCCTTGACGGCGTCGCCGCGCTCCTTCTTGGAAGCGAGGAAGATCGCCTTCTTGAGCTGGTCGCCTTCGTTCGCGATGCGTTCGCAGATGGCGAGCGCCTTGGCTTCGCAAACGACGAGCGGGAACTGGCGCTTGGCCTTGGAGTACATCGCGGCGAGCTTGCGCTGGGCGGCGATGATCGGCTGGATGGCCTTCTGGGAGTATTCGAGGGCGGCGATGAAGTCGGCTTCGGGGAGCTGGTCCGCGGAACCTTCGATCATCATCATGTCCTTCTCGTTGCCGACGTAGATGAGGTCGAGGTCGGACTGGTACTGCTCTTCGTGCGTGGGGTTGACCACGAACTGGCCGTTGACGCGGCCGAGGCGGATACCGGCGATCGGGCCGTTCCAAGGGATGTCCGAGCAAAGGAGCGCGGCGGAGGCGCCGTTCACCATGAGCACGTCGGAGTCGTTGATCTGGTCCGCCGAGAGGAGGAGGCCGATCACCTGGACTTCATTGAGGAAGCCTTCAGGGAAGAGCGGGCGCAAGGGGCGGTCGCAGAGACGGGAGGTGAGGATTTCCTTGTCGGACGGCTTACCTTCGCGACGGAAGTAACCACCGGGGAAGCGGCCGGCGGCGGCGAACTTCTCGCGGTAGTCGACGGTGAGGGGGAAGAAGTCCTGGTCGGGAGAACGCAGGTCTTCGGCGGCGGTGGCCGACACGAAGAGCGTCGTTTCGCCCTTGCTGATGGTGACGGCACCATTCGCCAATCGGGCGATGGAACCGGTGCTGATGGTGATACCGAGTTCGTCGATGGTCACCGAGTGTTTCTGTTTCATTGTGTTTTTTGCGTTTTGCGCGTTGTGCCAGGCGGGATTGCCCGGCGGTTTTGGTTGGGGGGTGAAAAGCGGACGTCCCAGCGGTGGCTGGGACGTGCAAGCAAGACCGACCGCAGAAGCGGCGGGCTTACTTACGCAGGCTGAGCTTGCTGATCAGGGCGTTGTAACGGTCCAGATCGCTCGACTTCAGGTAAGCAAGGAGCTTGCGGCGACGGTTGGTCAGCATGATGAGACCGCGGCGCGAGTGGAAATCCTTACGGTGAGTACGGAGGTGGTCCGTGAGGTGGTTGATGCGGCCGGAGAGGATGGCGACCTGGACTTCAGGCGAACCAGTATCCTTGGCATCCTGCTGGTGCTTCTTGATGATATCAGACTTATCGAACGACATGACTTTGTGTGGGTGTTTGGGTTGAGTTTGGCCGACTTGGGAGAAATTCCCGAGGACCCGCCGAACGGCCGGTGCCTCCGTCTGGAAGGAACTTTCGTTCCTCGGCCAGCGTGAGAAGGGGTCCACCCTCCTCCCTAACGAAGTGAAGCCGAATTCGTGACAGGTCACCCCCCTTGAGGCAAGCAGGAAACCGCCCCCGACAGGACTTATTCACACCCCCACCCCGGGTCAGTTTTCGGTGAAAATAAGGTCGTAGCCTAGGCAAGCAGCCAAAAGGAGGGCCACCTGACCCGGCTGGCTGGCGGAGCCCGGGGCGAGGGTCAGCTGGTAGTTATCCGCCGAGGTGAAGAACTCCTTGGCCAGGCCTGCCCACTTCTTGTCCATGGTACCGATGACCTGACCGGAGCCATCGACAAGCTCGCGGGTCCAACTCATCCATTTGCCGCTGAAGCTGCCGACCGGCCGCTCGTTGGCGTCCTCCACGATGAGCTCACGCTTGAAGGAAATGAACTTCGTGCGGAGCAGACCGAGAAACCGCCCTTGACCATCGTACACGCTCAAGCGGGTGCGCCAGAAGGTGAACGGCTTTTCGATCTTCAGGGCCACCGTCTTGCCGTCCGCCTCATAGACCACGACGGTCGTCGGCAAGAGCTTCTTGTTGATCAAGAGCCGGACCCACGCGGCCTTCGGCTCTTCCTTGGCCAGACCGAGCTGAGCGCCCGTGACGGGATCCAGGAGATCGTAAGCATCCGTCAACTTCATGAAGCCGACGTGCTCGCGGATGAAGAAGGTCGAACGGCTCAGCAACGACGGAAGGGGTGGCGGCATTTCTTGCATGCCTCCTTTCTCGGAAGAACCGCCCGTTTCGTCCAGCGAGAAACGGCCTCAGAAGGCCACGTCGACTTCGTAGACGTCGCCTGGCCGGCGCGCGATGGCCTCGATGCGGAAACCATTCGGGTCGGGGATGATTTCCGCGAGGTCGAAGGAGCGGACGGCCTTCGGCAGCCCCTCGAACACCAGCGTGAAGACGTAGGGCTTGGTGTAGTCGAGCTTCGTCCAATGCGGGTAGAGCGAAATCTTCTCAAAAGACAGCAGCCGACTGGTGTGGTTGGAATCGCGATCGAGGAGGAAGGTGCTCTGCCAGACGCGCACCATTTCCGTGGTGTACGCAGGGACGCGGACGTGGACGACGACGGGCTCCCGCGGCTGGACCGAGGTTTCCTCCGCCGTCTCCGGCCTTACCGTGGTGGTGGTCTCCGCTGCAGGGCTCATCCCGGCAACCTACGAACCCCCGGGCCAGCAGGCAAGCGAGGGCTCACCTGATTAGCCCGTTGACTCCCTCCCCCTCTGAAAGCGGAATAGGTCCATGGATAACGGCTCAACGGATAAACCCGGCCTCACCGGGGCGGAACGCAGCAAGCTTCGTAGCCTTGCGCAGACGCTCGACCCCAAAGTCTTCGTGGGCAAGGCGGGCATCAACGAGGGCATCTCGAAACTGCTCCTGCAGGCGTTCAGCAAGGCCGACCTCGTGAAGGTCCGCTTCACCGCCGAGCGCGATGCCATGGAAACCCAGATGCAGGAACTCGCCCGCCTGACGGGGAGCGAGGTCATCGGCAGCGTCGGCCGCACCGCGACTTTCTTCAAGTTAGGTGAGGCCGCCGAAGACGACGGCGAATAAGCCATGGATGCCGCCAGGTTCCAGTCGCAGCACGACTCCCTGATCCAGGCCGCGGAACTGGCTTTGCGAACCTTGACCCCGGCCGCCGACACGCGCCCGGCCCGCCTGCACGCGGCGATGCGCTACTCGCTCGAAGCGGGCGGCAAACGCTTGCGCCCCGTGCTCTGCCTTGCGGCCGCCCAAGCCTTCCAGCCCGCCGCCGACGCCCGCCATGCCGCGACCGCGCTGGAATGCATCCATACCTACTCGCTCATCCATGACGACCTGCCGTGCATGGATAACTCCGACCTCCGCCGGGGCCGGCCATCCTGCCACAAGGCTTTCGATGAGGCCACCGCCCTGCTCGCCGGCGACGCCCTCCTGCCCTTGGCCTTCGCCTTGCTGGCCCAAGGCCATGCCGACCGCCCCGAACTTTCGCGGCGGCTCGTCGCGGAGCTCGCGCACGCCGCGGGCTCGACCCTCTTGGTCGGCGGACAGACCGAAGACATGGGTGGGCTCGCCGCCGGGGCCGACGCCGACCGGCTCGAATTCATCCTGCTCGGCAAGACGGCCGCCATGCTCAGCGCGCCGCTGGCCATGGGCGCGCTCATCGGCGAAGCCAGCGAAGCCGACGTCGAACATTGCCGCCTCGCCGGTCGCGCCGCCGGCATCGCCTTCCAATTGGTCGACGATCTCCTCGATGGTTCCGCCAATGCCGCCCAACTCGGCAAGCCCGTCGGGGCCGACGCGCAAAACGGCAAGTTCACCTACCCTGGCCTGCATGGCATCCCGGCCACGCAAACCCGCATCCGGCAACTGACGGCGGAGGCGGTCGACCATCTATCCGCTTGTCGGGGTGACACGACCTTCCTCCGCGCGCTGATCACGCGGATGGCCAGTCGCGACCGCTAATCGACGCCTTAGTCGTCCGAACGCCCCACGGCCGAAGGCAACTGCTCGGACAGCCAGGCATAGTAGGTGCCGAGCCATAGCCGCCAGGCGAACGCATGGATGAAGGGCGGCACGAGGAGCGCGGTGGCCGCGGCGATCTTCACCGCGGTGAGGCCGTCGACCCAACCTCGACTCAAGCAGAACAAAAGGACGGGGAGCACGCCAAACGCCGTGAGCCCGTAATTCCAGACGATCGCCCCGAGGAAGAAGCCTTCCTTCCGGCGCAGCACCATGCCGCAATGCCCACAAGCGTCGGGGGTGTTCGAGAAACGACGCCAAAAGCCTTGCGCCTGCAGCGGCCGGACCGGCTGGCTGCAATTGGGACACAGCCCACGGGCGCACCGAAGGAAGATATCAGGACGAAAAGCCACCCATCCAGGCTATACCCTGCGCGCTCCATGTAAAGCAAAGGGCCGGCTTCCTTGCGGAAACCGGCCCTGGAAAGCGCACTAAGGTCGCTTATTCGGCGGCCGTCTCACCGACCTGGAAGCGGGTGAAGCGAACGATCGAAACCTCTTCGCCGACCTTCTTGGAGAGTTCGGCGAGGAGCTGGGAAACCTTCTTGTCCGGGTCGCGGAAGAACGACTGTTCGAGGAGGCAAACGTCGGCGAAGTACTTGTCGACGCGACCCGAGATGATCTTCTCGATGTTCGAGAGCTGCGCCTTCTTGCGGGCTTCGGAAGCGACGAACTGCTTTTCCGCGACCACGATGCGCTTTTCGAGCTCAGCGATGGCTTCGGCGTTCTGGGCGGCCTGCTGTTCGACGAGCTGACCCTTGTAGTCTTCGATCACGCGCTTGCACTCTTCGATCGCCTTGTCGGCTTCCGACTTGGTGAACTCGAGGGCGATTTCGCGCTCCTTGGCGACGACTTCAGCGGAAACTTCTTCGCGACGGACGAAGCGGCCGTTGTTGGCGACGACCTGCATCGCCATCTGGCGGGCGAAGTCGGCCACGTCGGCATGCGAAGCGCCCGCGGCGGACTTCGTCGAGAGCTCGATGAGGACGGCGATCTTGGCGCCCGTGTGGACGTAAGCGGAGACGCGACCGTTGCCGGAGGCGGCGAACTTCAGGACGCGGGAGACCTTGAGGTTCTCGCCGATCTTGGTGACCTGATCGTTCAGGAAGTCGTTCACCTTGCGGGAGGCGTCCGCGTGGTAAGGCTGGTCGAGCAGGTTGTCGACGCCGTTGCGGGAAGCTTGGCCGACGAGGTCCTTGGCGAGGGCGACGAAGGCTTCGTTCTTGGCGACGAAGTCGGTCTCGCAGTTCAGTTCGAGGAGCGTGGCGGACGTGCCGGACGCATCGACCTGGACGGCGATCATGCCTTCGCTGGCCTTGCGGTCAGCCTTCTTGTTGCGCGTCGCGATCCCCTTGATGCGGAGGATTTCGACGGCCTTCTCCATGTCGCCGTTGGCCTCGGTGAGGGCCTTCTTGCAATCCATGAGACCGGCACCAGTGCGCTGGCGCAGATCGTTGACCGTCTGAGCGGTGATAGCGGACATGGCGAGATTACTTGGTGGTCGTCTTGCGCGGACGAGCAGTCTTGGCGGCACCCTTGGCTTCTTCGCCTTCGGAGCCTTCGCTGGCCTTCATCAGCTCATCGGAGATGGTGACTTCGGGCTGGGCGTTCTCGGTGGACTCGCCACGGGAGAGAGGGGTCACGGTCTTGCGCGGGTTGGCGTCGACCTTACGGCGAGCCAGACCGTTCTGGACAGCCTGGGTGAGGACTTCGACCACGAGGCGGATGGACTTGGCGGCGTCATCGTTGCCCGGGATCGGGAACTTGAGGACCGACGGGTCGGAGTTGGAGTCGCAAAGGCCGATCACCGGGATCTTGAGGCGGTTGGCCTCATTGACGGCGATGGCTTCATGCTTGGTGTCGATGACGATCATCGCAGCCGGGAGTTCGCGGTATTCGAGGAGACCTTCGAAGTTGCGCTGCATACGGGACATCTCGCGACGGACGGCGGCGCCTTCCTTCTTGTGCATCTTGGCGAGGGAACCGTCCTGCTCCATCTTCAGGTAGGTGCGGTAGGACTCGAGCGACTTCTTGATGGTCGTGAAATTGGTGAGCGTGCCACCGAGCCAGCGGTTCACGGCGAAGGGCATGCCGGTCGCCTTGGCGGCGGCGCGGACGACTTCCTGGGCCTGCGGCTTGGTCGCGACGAAGAGCACTTCCTTGCCCTTGGCGGAGACTTCTTCGAGGTAAGCGGCCGCGGCGGCGAGGCACGCATGCGACTTCTCGAGGTCGATGATCGACACGCCGTTGCGGTGGTCGAAGATGTACGGACGGGACTTGGGATTCCAGCGACGGGTCTGGTGGCCGAAGTGCACGCCAGCGTCGAGGAGGTCTTTTACGGTGATGTTCATGGTATTTTTAGCTCCGTATCCTGCTTCTTGCCGAAGGAGAGGACGTTGGATCAGGTGTATTTAACTGCAGTTTTGGTTTGGATGTCGGAAGCAATCGGCGGTCGCTCCCAACGGTGGAAAGGGGTTTCAAACACCCCCACCCCCCTCTGGCAAGGGAAAAAGGGGTGTTTTGGGCTGACAATCCATCAGGGGGCGGCACGTTCCTTGGTTCATGCTGTGGGTTTACCGCATCCTCTTCCTCCCGCTCCTTCTGCTGGCTTCGCCCTATTACCTGTGGCGGATGGTGCGTCGCGGGGGCTACGGAGCCGGATTTAGCCAGCGGCTGGGCTTCCTGCCCGCCCTCCCCGCCCACCCCAAACGCGTCTGGATCCAGGCGGTCTCGGTGGGTGAAATCGAGGCGATCGGGCCCTTGCTCAAGGAACTGCGGGCCTCCGGCGACGTCGAGCTGGTCCTGACCACGACGACCAGCACGGGGTATCGCTTGGCCCGCGAGCGCTACGGCGATACCTGTGCGTTCATCGGCATCTTCCCCGTGGACTTCTGGCCCTGCAGCGCCTTGGCCTACCGTCGCCTGCAACCCACCGCCATCGTGCTGACGGAAGGCGAACTCTGGCCCGAACACCTGGGCCAAGCCCGCGCCCGCGGCCTCCCCACGCTGCTGATCAACGCCCGCCTTTCCGATCGCTCCTTCGCGCGCCATCAAAAGTTCAACGCGGCGAGCCGCGGTTTGCTCGCGGGCTTCACGTGGATCGGCGCCGGCAGCGAGGAGGATGCGCGCCGCTTGATGTCCCTCGGCGCCGAACCCGCGCAGGTCGACGTCACCGGCAACCTGAAGTTTGACGTGGCCTCCGAAGGCCCGCTCTCGACCGGAGAACGGTTGGTGCTACGCCAGGCATTGGGCTTCGATGGTTTCGAACGCAGCGTGGTGCTGCTGGGCTCATCCACTTGGGAAGGCGAAGAGGCCTTGTTGCTCGACGTCGTGCAGGCGTTGCGCGGCGCAGGCGTCGACGCCCGCCTGTTGCTCGCCCCACGACACGCGGAACGCCGCGAAGCGGTGATCCGTCTGCTCGCCGACAGCGGGCTCTCCTTCCACCAACGTTCGACGCAAGGCCCCACCGCGCCGGCCGGGACCGTCGTGCATTTCGCCGACACGACCGGTGAGCTCCGTCAATTGACGCGGGCCGCGGACCTCGCCTTCACGGGCAAGAGCCTCGCGCCGCACGACGGCGGCCAGACGCCCGTCGAATGCGCCGCAGCGGGGGTTCCGGTGGTCTACGGACCGCACATGACCAACTTCAAAGCGATCTGCCAAGGACTGGAGCAGGTCGGCGCCGCCCATAAGGCCACCGATGCCGCCGGCGTCCGCGCCGCCCTGCTCGCTTTAGCCCGCGACCCGGCCGGCCGGGCGCGCATGGGCCAGGCCGGTCAAGAATGGCACGCGTCCAACCGCGGGGCTTCGCGCCGCACCGCGCAGGCCATCTTGGCTCAACTCCGGTAAGCTTCGCGCAGTTTGATCGCCTCGTCGCGCAAGGCGCCACCGAGGATGATCTGCCGCGCCTGCGCGGCACCGGCGGCCGGATCCCGCGCGACGTCGGCGACCCACAGGGCCGTGCCGGCGCTGAGGCACAAGGTATCCAGCAAGCCATCGGAGACCCCGCCGACGAGGAGGTCGGAGAACATCACGAGGTTCTCTTCCGGCGTGCCGCCACGGAGGTCGTCGATGGTGCACTGCTTGAATCCGAAATCGCCCGGCAACCACGTCGCATCGATGTGCGCCAATGCCCCGCAACCGCGGACGCGGACGGGACCAGCGGTCGTGACTTCATCCATACCCCCGCCAGCGGCGGTGTGCGTGACGAGGCCGCGCTTCACGCCCAGTTCGTGCAAGGCGGCCGCGATGGGTTCGACCCAGCGGGCATCGTAGACGCCGACCAACATGTGGGCGGGCTGCGCCGGATTGATGAGCGGGCCGAGGACGTTGAAAATCGTCTTCGTGCCGCTTTCGGCGATCTTCTTCCGGACGCCCAAGATGGCCTTGAAGGCGGGATGAAAAGCCGGCGCGTAAAGGTAGCAGAAGTTCGCGTCATGCAGCGCCTTGCGGAGCTGGTCGGCATCGGCTTCCAAGACGACGCCCAAGGCGGCCAGGAAATCCGCGCTGCCCGACTTCGACGTGATCGAACGATTGCCGTGCTTGATGACGGGCACGCCCGCCGCCGCCACGATGAGCGAACTCGCCGAGGAAATATTGAAGCTGCCCGAACGGTCGCCGCCGGTGCCGACGATGTCGATGGCCCGGGCCGGCACGTCCCCGAAGTCAATGCGACGAGCCAAGCCCCGGTAGGTTTGGGCAAACGCCGTGACTTCCGTCGCCGTCTCACCCCGCTTGGCCAGGGCCAAGAGGAAGGCCTCCTTGGCGGCATCGGAGATACCCGCTTCGACCATCGCGGCCGCCGCCGTCGCCGCCTCGGCGGGCGTCAAGGAACGTCCGGCCATCAGGGCTTGGGTGAGGTCAGGCAGGTCCATGCCACGATTAGCCACGGGACAAGGGGGCGGGACAAGGGGAATTTATCCGACAAGGGGTTTGCATCCCCAAGTTTCCTACCCATGATGAACCCATGCACGACGGCGACCAGCCCCAGGGCGACTTCGACGGTTCCGGCAATGCCTCCTGGGGCGAAGCCGACTGGGCGGGCTACCTGTTGCGCAATGACCACGAGGTCGGTCGGTTCTTGTCCTACTACAACGAGGTCAAGCCCCTCCCCGACCGGCTCGATATCTCCGCCCGGCGCATGGGCTGGGAAAACGCGGACTGGGGTCCGGGCGACCCGCCGGACGACCCGGCGGACGATGACAATGACGGCCCCGACCTCCCCTACTGCATCCATCAGCACCCGGTCTACATCGTGGCCCGGGCGCTCGGCATCCAATTGACGGTCTGCTTCCGGAAACTCTGCCAAGATTCCGGCCTGGCCATCAACGCGCTCACCGCGGCCGACCTGATGCACTCCTTCTGGGACGTCGAGCACCAGATGATCATGGCCATCAACGCCACCGACACGGGCGACATGTCCCTCGCCTTGGTCCACATGAAGCGCGGCCTCTCGGCCATCAACTATTCCATCGGCCTGCTCGCGCAGATTCCCGACGAAGCCCGCCTGAGTTCCGCCGAAGCCTCCAGCGAACTGGAGGCCACGCTCTTCGACCTCCGCGAGATCTGTCTCCGCGTGATGGCCGACTGTCGCTGGGACGGCTCGAAGAACTGAGCCTCAGGCCTTGTTCTGGTCGCCCCGGCTCATGTGCTGGATGAGGCGATCGCTGAACTCCTTGGCGGAGTCGTGCCCCATCCCGCGCAAAGCCTGCACCATCGCGGCCACTTCGACCAAGCGGGCCATATCGCGCCCGGGACGGACCGGAATCGTCATATGCGGAACCTTGCGGCCGAGGATCTCGAAGGTCTCGACCTCCAAACCCGAGCGCTCCTCATCCATCCCCGGCTGCCAGAGCACGAAGGTGACGACGAGGTCCACGCGCTTTTCGCGGCGGACGGAACGGACGCCGAAGATCGAGGCGATATTGATGATGCCGATGCCGCGGCACTCCATGTAACCACGGTTGAGTTCCTTCGAAGTCCCCTGGAGTTCGCGGTCGCCGATGAGCGTCACGATGACGAAATCGTCCGCGACCAACGAATGGCCGCGTTCGATCAAGGCCAAGGCGCACTCGCTCTTGCCGACGCCGGAAGCGCCGCGCAGCAGGACCCCGACGCCGCGGATGTCGACCAAGGTCGCGTGCAGGTTGGTGCGCGGGGCGAACTTCTCCTCGAGGAGCACCGTCGCTTCGGCGGAGAAGTCCTTCGACTTCAGCTGCGTGCGGATGATCGGCACATGGTGCTTGTCGGCCAAGCGTTTAAGCAAAGCGTCGACCTGGAGGCCGCGCGACACCACGACCGCCGGGACCTTCTTCGAGAAGACGTCGTCGAGGAGCTTCTCGCGCACGCTGTCCGGCTGGTCGGCGAGGTAGGCCATTTCACCGGCACCGAAAAGCTGGAGCCGACGATTGGCGAATTCCTTGAAGTAGCCCGTGACCGCCAAGGCGGGACGGTTGATGGACTTCTCGGAGATGACGTTGTCGAGACCGTCCGCACCGGCGAGGAGCTCCATCTGCAGCATGTCGCGGAAGGAGTCGAAGAACTCCCGCACCGAAACGGATTCAGGGCGGGTTTCAGGAGCGAGGTCGGACATGGCGGATTAGAGTTTGAAGCCTTCGCCCAGGTAGTGACGGCGGCTCTCAGGGTCGTTCACGATATCCTGGGGCGTGCCGGAGACAAGCACGCGTCCTTGGTGAATCAGGTAGGCCCGATCCACGATGGAGAGCGTTTCCCGGACATTATGGTCCGTAATCAGGACACCGATGCCCCGTTCCTTGAGGCGACGGACGATGGACTGGACTTCCGCCACGGAGATGGGGTCAACCCCGCTGAAAGGCTCATCCATGAGCAAGAAGCGCGGGCCCGTGGCCAAAGCCCGGGCAATCTCGAGCCGGCGACGCTCCCCGCCCGACAGCGTGAAGGCGGGCTGACGGGCCAACCGCTCCAAGCCGAGGTCGGCCAACTGCTGGGCGGTGCGGGCTTGGGCCTCGCGTCCAGGTAGTCCCAAGGTTTCCACCACGGCCATGACATTGTCCCACACCGAAAGCTTGCGGAAGATGGAGGCTTCTTGCGGGAGGTAACCGAGGCCGGCCTTCGCGCGCTGCCACATCGGTAATTCGGTGATGTTGCGGCCATCCAAGAACACCTTGCCGGCGGTCGCGGGGATCAGCCCCACGACCATGTAAAACGTCGTCGTCTTGCCGGCGCCGTTCGGGCCGAGCAAACCCACGATTTCGCCGGCCTTGAGCTGCAGGCTCACGTTTTGCACGGCGACCTTCGGGCCGTAGTGCTTGGCGAGCGACTCGACGCGGACCACGCCCTTTTCGCTGGTGTCTGCCATGGTCAAATGAGGAAGCCCTCAGCGTCCTTTGTCGAGGCTTTTGACCTGCGGGAGGGTGAAGTCGGAGCCGAGGAAAATCTTCGGGCGGACGACCTGACCGGGCAGGTTCGGGTCCGGGGCTTGGTCCATGCGCCAGATACGCTTCTTCATGTCGTACGTGATCTCCTTGGCCGGAATCCCTTCCCTGCCCTGGGGATCGCGAATCCGGGCGTCGCCAAAGAGCTTGGCTTCACCGACCTCGGGGCGGACCTCCAAGGTGCGGCCATAGGCCGTCGTGCCGCCGGCCAGGACATTGACGTTGCCGCGACCGACGATGAGGCGAGCGGCTTGCTTGCCCTTGGCGTCAGGCTCCGCCAGCCCTTCCAACAGATCGCACGTCGCATCCGTACCCTCCGTGCGCATCCCGACGGCCCCACGCAGGAAGAACTTGGTCATCTGTGGCGTGGCCAGGATCTCCTGGGCATCCGCGATGAACTCGGCGGACTTCCCATTGCTGAAGTCCACCCCGAGGCGCGGACGGGTTTCGACGGACCCGCCGCTGAGGGTCAGCAAACGCGGCCGGCCCGTGAGATTGTCCTTCTTGAGGATTTCCTCGATCTGCACGGCCGGAACGTAATCGATGCGCTCGGCGGCGCAGCGCAAGCCGGGCTGGCCGTAGCGGACCGCCCCGGTGAGGAAGACTTTCTGCAGAATCAGCACGCTGGGCTTGCCTTTGACCAGCGGGGCCGAGGCATAGGCCACCATGCGCTGCGACTCGGTATGCACATCGCCCGCGGCATAAAGCACGTTCCCGACCAGGTCGACTTCCACGGCCCCGGCTTCATTGCTCAGGAAAATACGGTCGGCCTGCGCCAAGCCGATCGGACCATCGACGTCGGCGGCGGGAAGCTTGACTGATGCGCGCTCGGCGGGCGAGGAAGTCACCGTCAGCTGCTGCTTTTGAGTGTCGGAAAGGATGGTGGCGCCGGCGACCTCGAAGCCGCGGGGCTCGAGCAGGCGGGGATGCCCCTCCAAGCGCAACTCTCGGCGGGTGCGGTCCCAGCGTGCCTTGCCGGCCTTGAACAAGTTGCCGTCGGCGGCGCCTTGCACTTCCCCCTCGCCGATGAGGACGTCGCCCTCAAGCCGTGAATCCGTCGCGATCAAACGCTGCGCGGAGACCTTGCCCTGCTCCGACGTGAACTCGGCCGCCCCATCGAGCTGCAGCACCCGCGACTCCGCCTGGAGGTCGCGCGTGATCAAAGCGGTCGTCCCATAGGCCTCGGAGGCTTCGCGCCCAAGCCGAGTGGACTTGAGATGCACCCGCTGCCCTTCGGCGGCCAGCAAGCGCGTCACATTGGTCTTGGCGTCATGCTCAAGCTGCTGGCCTTCGGCCTGCAAGCCCGGCTCCGACAGACGCACCGCGCCCGTCACCGTGAGGCGCTCGTTGGCCTGATCGAAGAACGCCAGGTTGCCTCGCAACGTCTGGCCATTGAGCGTCCGCACGACCTCACCGCTGGCTTGGAGCGAACGGCAGGTCTTGTCGCCCTTCGGGCCATCATCGAGCAGGCATTCAATGCGCTGGCAGGTGAGCTTCTCGCCGAGACGCTCCAGCACCACCTTACCCACGAAGACCAAGAGCGTCCCGTCGGCACGGGGGGAGACCTCGAGGCGCTCGGCCCGAATCCGCAGACGCTTCGTGACGGGCTTGGCGAGGTCGAGTTCGGCGACGACGTCGGACTCGATCGTGAACCGATCGCCCTGCGGATCGGAGAGCCAACTCCACCCCATGCCCTTGAGGTCGAAGGAAGGTGAGCGGGCGCTGAAAGTCGCCGGGCCACGCGCCACGCGCTTAGCGGGAATCAGCGTCCCATAAGGGCTCGAAAAAGAGAGCACGACCTTGCCGTCCTTGAACGACTTTCCTTCCAGTTTATCGAGGTCCCAGGTACCGGCTTCGGCCGTCGGCTTCATGGAGGCGGAACGCATTTCCCAAGCCTTCTCGGCCTTGGCGTCCTCCGCGTAACCCGCCACGACCGCGTTGGTCACTTCCTGAAAAGTGACCTCCTTTTGCTGAGCGCAAAGCCCCGCCGACAGGAGCAAAGTCAACCAGGTGGCGCGCATGCGTAATGACACCCCACCACGGCCCTTAAATCAAGCGCTTATGGCTTGGGCGGACGCGGAAACGGCGCGGAAGCGATCAAGGGCGGCATCACGACGGAGGGCAGCCGCGTGCCGACCGCCAACGGGAAGCCCGCCAAGAACTCCCCGGCCGGCAACATCTTGCCGCCGGGTCGTTGCAGATGCGTCAACAAACACGCCTCCGCGCCACAGGCGATCAGCACGCCGGACTTATCCGCCGACAAGATGGTCCCGGCGGGCGCCACCCCGCCGGCGGTGACGGCGTGGGCGGCACCGACCTTGACGATGACACCGTTGCATTCGAACGTGCTCCCGGGCCACCCTTCCATCGCGGCGATGCGCCCCGCGAGCAGCCGGGCGGGCGCGCTGAAATCGAGCGCCGCATCCTGCCGGGTGAGTCGACGGGTGTAACTGACGTGCGCTTCAGCCTGCGGCACCGGCACGGAGGTGCCCGCCAAGATGGCGGGTAAGGCGCGAGTCGCCAGCTCCCCCGCCAGGGCTCCCAGACGGGCACGCAGCGCCGCCCGGCCTTCATGGGGGGCAATCGTCAACGTGGCCGAGGCATGCAAGGGGCCGGCATCCAGTTTACGCACCACCTGTTGCAACGAGACCCCCGTCTCCGCCAAGCCGGCGGCCAAAGCGCCCTCGACGGGCGTCGCACCGCGCAAGGCCGGCAACAGGGAGCCGTGAAAATTCACCAAGCCCAACCGCGGGGCCTGCAGGAAATCATCCTTGAGGATCTGGCCGTAGGCCATGACCACGCCGAGGGTGACCTCCAACGCGCGCAAGTGGACGGCATCTTCCGCCGAGAGCTTCTCGGGCTGCAGCAGGGTGAGACCTTCCTGCCGGGCCCAGGCCGCCACGGGATTCGGACGGACCTCCTGACCACGGCCCGAGGGACGATCGGGCTGCGAATAGACGGCGACGACCTCGACCGCTGGGAGGGCTCGCGCGGCGACAAACGCCGCCAGCGCGATTTCATCCGAACCCAGCAGGACGAGGCGGTGCCGCATCGTTTATTTGCGGGCCTGACGGGCCGCGCGTCCCTTGAGGGAACGGGGCTTGTCCCAGCGCGTGAATGCTTTCTTATTCGAGGCCTTCGAGCCACCCTTGCCGATCTTGCCGGAGTTGCCGCCGCGGATCTTACCCTTGGCCGCAGCCCCCGCCGACTTGGCCGGACGAGCCTTGGCGCCGGGCGCCGGCTTGGCGATGTGCGCGGGCGCAGCCGAACCTTCGATGCTGGTGGCGCCGCCTTCGTGACGCGTGCCCGGAGGGGCGAAATACTTGCGGCCTTCCTGCTTGGGCTTACCGACCACGTCGATGAAGACGGGCACGCCCGAAAGTTCGAAACCTTCGTGGATGCCCTTCACCAAGAAACGCTGATAAGCCTCTTCCAGGCGCTCTTCCGAATTGCAGAACATGCGGAAGCGGATCGGACGGCGCGACACCTGCGTGACGTAGTAGCACTTGAAGCGGCGGCCCGAGACCATCCGCGGGGGACGCTTGACCATGAGGTCCTGGATGACGCGGTTGATGCGGCCCGTCGGGATGGTGGCGCCGGCGCGGATGTACACGCCTTCGGCGGCGTCGAGCAAGTCGTCGGCCCGCAGGCCCGTCTTCGCGGAGACGAAGCAGATGGGCGGATCCGGCAGGAAGAAGAGCTCGCGACGGATGGCCGCGCGGAACTTCGCGCGGAATTCCTCTTCGTCCTCGAAGCCGCTGAGGGCATCGGCCCGGAAAGCTTCCTTCGCCAAGTCCCACTTGTTGACCACGACGACGAGACCGCAACCGATCAAGGCGAGCTCGCCGGCGAGCTGCTTATCGATGCGCGTCACGCCCTGCTGGGCATCCAGCACGAGGAAGACCACGTCGGTATCGGCGAGGATCTCGTTCGCGCGGATCTGGGAAAAGAAGTCGAGGGTGTCGCGCTTGTTCGCGGTCCGGCGACCCGCCGTATCGACGAGGACGAATTCCGTCTTGGAACCGTCGGACTTGGCGCGGGCCAGGCGCGAGCGCACGGGATCGCGCGTGGTGCCGGCGATTTCGCTGACGATGAGGCGCGAGCCGCCGAGGAGACGGTTGCCCAAGGAACTCTTGCCCACGTTCGGACGACCGGCGAGCGCGAGGCGGATCGGGTGCGGCGTGGAAGTGACGGGCTCGACCGGAGCAGGCCCGAGCTTCTTGAGGATCAGGGCGCAGAGTTCCGCCATGCCGCGACCGTGTTCGGCCGAGACGAGGAAAGGGTCGCCGAAGCCCAAGGCATAGAACTCGCCCACTTGGCGGTCACGCTCCTCGGTGTCGGCCTTGTTCGCGACCACGACGACGTTCTTGCCGGCCTGGCGAAGCTTCGCGGCGACTTCCATGTCGAGCGGCGCGCAGCCTTCGGAGGCATCCACGATCAGCAACACGAGGCTGGCGGCGGCGAGGGCGAAGTCCACCTGCTCTTCGACGGCCGCGGCGACGACCTTCGGCGTCAATTCGGCCTTATAGAGACCGATACCGCCGGTATCCATCAAGGTGTAACGCCCTTCCGAGACATCGGCCGTGATCAAATCGCGGGTCACCCCAGGCTGGTCGTGCACGATCGAGATGCGTCGACCGACGATGCGGTTGAAAAGCCGGCTCTTGCCGACGTTGGGACGGCCCACGATGGCTACTGCCCGGGAAAGTGCTGTGTTCCGTTCCATGAACGAGGACAGTCACGACCTCCCGCCCCGCAGGCAAGCAAGGATGCTTACTTCCGGGCCGGCAAAGTGTCCAAGAAGCGGGCAATCCGCTCGCCGGCCTCGTGAATGCGCTCGTAACTGGTCGAGAAAGAGGCGCGGCAGAAGCCCGCACCGGCGGCGCCGAAGGCCGTCCCCGGCACCATCGCCACCTTTTGGGCGGCCAAGAGCTGGGAAGCGAAGGTCATGGAATCCAACCCCGTGCTGGTGATGTTGGGGAAGGCGTAGAAGGCGCCGCGCGGCAGGTGGCAAGGCAAGCCCAGTTCGTTGAAACGGCGGACGATGAAGTCGCGGCGTTCCCGGTACTTGTCGCGCATGTGGAGCATCGACTCACGGCCGTTCTTGAGGGCCTCGACGGCGGCTTCCTGACTGATGATGGAAGCGCACATGATGCCGTACTGGTGGATCTTCAGCATGCCGTCGATGACGCCGGCCGGACCGCAGGCGTAACCGATGCGGAAGCCGGTCATCGCAAAAGCCTTGGAGAAACCATGCAGGAAGACCGTGCGTTCGCGCATGCCCGGCAGGGACGCGATGGACACGTGGTCGCCTTCGAAGGTCAGTTCGGAATAGATTTCGTCCGAAGCCACGAGCAGGTCCTTCTCGATCGCGAACTTGGCGATCTCCTCGAGCTTCTGGCGGTTGGCGGTGCCACCGGTCGGGTTCGTCGGGAAGTTCAGGACGAGCACCTTGCAGCCCGGCTGCCAAGCGGCGCGGAGGGCCGCGGGGTCGAGCGCGAACTGATCGCCCGAGACCGTGCGGATCGGCACGGGGGTCGCATGGCAAAGCGTCACGCTCGGCGCATACGACACGTAGCAGGGCTCGTGGTAGAGCACCTTGTCGCCGGGGTTGAGCGTGGCGCGGAGCAACGCGTCGAGGGCTTCGGAGACGCCGACCGTGACGAGGATTTCGTCTTCCGGATTGTACTCGGGGCCGTAATTGCGGGCGACGTAGCGGGAGATTTCCTCGCGGAGGGCCAACGTGCCGCGGTTATCGGTGTAGGACGTCCGGCCCTTCTCCAACGCGGCCATGGCGGCCTCGCGGATATGGAAGGGGGTGACGAAGTCGGGCTCGCCGATGCCGAGCGAGACCGCGTCCTTCATCTTCGACACGATGGCGAAGAAATCGCGGATACCGGATTTGGGTAGCGTAGCGACGTGCTGCGCAACGAAGCGGGCGGAGTCATCCATGGGTCCGGGGCTCAGGGGCTGACGGAAGGCTGGTCGCGGCGCGTGCCTTCATCGGTGATGACGAAGCCGTCCTTCTTGTAGGCGCGGAGGAAGAAATGCGTCGAGGTGCCCTGCACGCCTTCGATGCGGGCGAGGCGCTCATGCACGAAGCCGGCCACCTTGTAGAGGTTGTCGGCCGTCACGACGACCAGGAGGTCGTAGCCGCCGGACATCAGGTAGCAGCTCTCGACCTGTTCGAATTGGCTGATGCGTTCGGCGATGCCGTCGAAACCGCCCGTACCTTCGGTGCGGATCTTGATCTCGATGACGGCGCGCACGCGGCGTTCGGCTTCGTAGCTCGGGTTGAGCACGGCGCGCATGCCGAGCAGAATACCTTGGGCGCGCAAGCTGGCGAGTTCGCGGTCCACGGCCTCGGCACCCAAGTTCAGGATCTTGCCGATTTGGGCGGTGTCGAGGGGCTCGCCCTCGAGGAGCAGCTTCAGTACGTTGTTCATGGTGGTGCGGTAATTAGGCCTTGGGCAAAGCGCGACGGGCGCGGACGGCGGCGGCGAGTTGGTCGAGCACCGGACGGGTCTGCTCGAACGAAATGCAGGCATCGGTGATGCTGCAACCGTAGGTGGAGCCTTCGCGGCCCTTCCATTCCTGCCGGCCTTCGACGAGGTGGCTTTCGATCATCACGCCGCCGAGGATGCGGGAACCCTGGGCGACCTGCGCCGCGAGGTCAGCGGCGACGAGCGGCTGGCGACGATGGTCCTTGGAGCTGTTGCCGTGGGAACAATCGACGATGAGGCGGGTGTTGATGCCGGCCTTCTGCAGGCGGGCTTCGGCGTCGGTGACGAACTCGGCGCCGTAATTCGGGCCCGTGCGCGAACCGCCGCGCAGGATGACGTGGGCGTCGGGATTGCCCGAGGTTTCGAAGATGGAGACCACGCCGTCCTTGGTCACGGAAGGGAACCAGTGCGAGGAACGCGCCGAGAGGCAGGCGTCGACCGCGACTTGGATGGAACCGTCGGTGCCGTTCTTGAAGCCGACGGGCATCGAGAGCCCCGAGGCGAGTTCGCGGTGGATCTGGCTTTCCGTGGTGCGCGCACCGATGGCGCCATAGGCGACCAAGTCGGCGAGGTACTGGGGCGTGATCGGATCGAGGAACTCGCTCGCGGACGGCAAGCCGAGGTCGGCGATGTCCGCCAAGAGGCGCCGCCCGAGACGCAGGCCGTCGTTGATCCGGAAAGAACCGTCGATCTGCGGGTCGTTGATCAGACCCTTCCAACCGACCGTCGTCCGGGGCTTCTCAAAGTACACCCGCATGACGACCAAGAGGTCTTCGGTATGCTTACGGGCTTCCGGGAGGAGCAAGTGGGCGTACTCCATGGCCGCCTTCGGGTCATGGACGGAGCAAGGCCCGACGATCACGAGCAGGCGGTCATCTTTCCCCGCAAGGATGGCAGCGGCGTCCTTACGGGCGGCCGTGACGACCTCGGTGGCGCGCTCCGAAGGGCGCAGCTCCGAGAGCAAGAGCGCCGGAGGCAGCAGGGGGAGCCGGCTGCGAATGCGTAAGTCGTCCGTATTGTGGTACATCGGGAAGGGCTTTTCCTGTTGGGAAAAGGGCGTCAAATGAAGGGCAGACGCTGGCCCGTGTCAATGTCTCGTCCCGTATTGACTGACGGGCCAGGCTGTATCAAAAGTGTCTCAACTCGACATGCCCAAGGCCACCCCTCCAGATTCCCCCGAGCAATCGGACGCCTTCCGGGCCTACATCGCCGAACAGGGCCTGCGGGCCACCCGCCAGCGGATGGCCGTCTTCGAGGCGGCCCGGAGCATCCCGGGGCACTACACCGCCGAAGACCTGCTCAAGAAATCCCGGTCGCTCGATCGCACCGTCTCGCGGGCGACCATCTACCGGGCCCTCCCCTTGCTCATCGGCGGGCACATCATCCGCGAAATCGATGTCGGTCGCGACCATAAGTATTACTTGGCCGAAATCGGCTCCTCCACCTTCCGCGCCCAGCTCGTCTGCGAAAGCTGCGATACCATCGTCGAGGTCGACGCACCGTTCATGGAATGGTACGGCAAAGCCGTCGCCGCCAAGCACGGCATGAAACCGATTTCCCAGAAACTCCAAGTCACCGCCCTTTGCGAACGTTGCCAAAAACGTAAAGCCCTTCGTCCATGATTCCTTACCCGACCGCCACGGTCTTCCCTCCCCTGCCCGCCGGCGGCCTCCCGCTGAGCGACCTGCAACGCGAAGTCCTCGCCCTCAAGAAAGAGAAGGATGCGATCATCCTCGCCCACAACTACCAGTGCGAGGACATCCAAGGCGTCGCCGATTACGTCGGCGATTCGCTCGGCCTCGCCTACAAGGCCGCGGAGGCGAAGCAGTCCACCATCGTCTTCTGCGGCGTGCACTTCATGGCCGAAACGGCCAAGATCGTGAACCCGAGCCGGCGCGTGCTGCTGCCCGACCTCGAAGCCGGTTGCTCCCTGGCGGACTCCTGCCCCGCGGAAAAACTCGCCGCGCTCAAGGCGGCGCAACCGGACCTTTACGTCGTCGCGTACATCAATTGCAGCGCCGCGGTGAAAGCCCTCTGCGACGTCATCGTGACCAGCGGCAACGCTTCCAAGATCGTCAACAAGGTCCCCGCCGACCGCCCGATCCTTTTCGTGCCCGACCAGAATCTCGGCCAGTGGGTCGCCAAGAAGACCGGCCGTTCCATGCAGCTCTGGCCAGGCAACTGCTACGCCCACGTGCAGTTCACGCCCGGAGCGTTGCTGCGCGCCAAAGCCGCCCACCCGGGCGCCCCGGTGGTCGCCCACCCGGAGTGCACCGAAGCCGTCCGCGACCTCGCGGACATGGTCTGCTCCACCGAACTCATGGTCGAGTGGAGCCGCCAACAAAAGGCGGACACCCTCATCGTCACGACCGAGTCCGGCATGATCCATCGCCTCCGCCGCGAGGTGCCGACCAAGACCTTTGTCGCGGCCCCGACGGACCGTTGCGCCTGCAACGAATGCCGTTTCATGAAGATGAACACCCTGCAGAAGGTGCGGGACTGCCTAAAAAACGGCACCCCGGAAATCACGCTGCCGGAGGCCGTTCGCGTCGCGGCCGAGGTCCCGCTCCGCCGCATGCTGGAGTGGAGCCGATAGCAGTGTTTAAGGGGTTTATCGGTGTTTTTAATAAGGTAAATAATTAGTCAAAAACGGGAAGGGGGGTTTGACTTCCCTGAATTATAATAAACTTTGGGGAAGTAAGCGGGTTGTACGAGGGGTGCCCAGCGCCCTCAAAACCACTCATTTCACTTTCCCAATGAAAATCGACCTAACCCCCAGCAATTTCACGACCAAAGACGCCTTTGTCCGTGCGACCCTCTCCCGTGCTCGCGACCTCGCCGTCCAGTCCTGGGATATGGAAAACTCGGACCGGCACTCGGCCCTCGAAAAGGAAGTCGCCGCTTTGTCCAAGAATGAATTGGCCCGGCGCCTCCTGAAGCTCCTCTCGCGCCCGAACCGGGCTCGCGCCCAGATCAGCGATGCGATGCGCGCCAAGGCCAAGGCCATGCGCAAGAAGGGTTCCCCGGTGCGTGAAATCGCCGCCGAACTCGGCGTGTCGATCCCGTCGGTCTACAACATCACCAAGGACTAACCTTGCGATAGTCCGCTCGGCATCGTTGATTGAAGACGATGTACGAGTGGCCCTATGGCGACCCCGCGAAAGCTCCGGCCCGCGCCCCGCTGCATGTCGGCGGTCAATTGGACTTTCCCACCCTGCTGTCGGCTTACCGACACGGGGTTTTTCCTTGGTACTCCGAAGACGAGCCGGTCCAGTGGTTCTGTCCGAATCCACGGTTCGTGCTGTTGCCAGATGAATTGCGGGTAACCGACAGCCTCCGCAAGACGATGCGGAAGAAGGGTTGGCAGGTCACCTTGGACCGGGATTTCGAAGGCATCATGCGCCGGTGCGCGGCGGTCCCCCGCCCCGGCCAGTTCGGCACCTGGATCACCGAGGACATGATCACCGCCTACGTGGAACTGCACCGGAAAGGCTACGCCCACAGCGTCGAAGTCACCTGGCAAGGCGAACTCGTCGGCGGCCTCTACGGCGTCAGCATCGGCCGCATCTTCCACGGCGAGTCCATGTTCCATACCCGCAGCGACGCCTCCAAGGTGGGCTTCGTTGCGCTGGTCGAACGACTCAAGGCCGCCGGCTACGTCCTCATCGATTGCCAGATGCCGACGCCCCACCTGGCTTCCCTAGGAGCCGGCGGGGTGCGCCGGTCCGACTTCCTCCAGGTGCTCGCCCAGGAACGCGATCAGACGCCGGCCGCCGACGCGTGGGTCAGTCCGCTTTTTTCGAGCGTGCCTTGAGCACCGCCCGCGCTTCCCGCTCGTAGACGCGCTCGACAATCACACAGAGCTGCTGGAGCGAACGGCCATCGGTGTAGACGGCGATCCCCGCCTTCATGTACGCCTGCTCGCGCTTCTTCATCAGTTCGCGGATCTTCGCCTCGGGGTCTTCGCCCTTGAGGAGCGGTCGCCGGGAATTACCCGCCGTCCGCCGCAGAATGGTGTCCACGGAGGCGAACAAGGTGACGACGATGCCTTTGGCCCGGACGAGTTCGATCATGCCGGGCTGAACGACAAGCCCACCACCGCAGGCGATGATGGCGTCCGTCTCCGGGAGGAGTTCCTCCACGACCTTGCGCTCCAAGGCCCGGAAATGCTCTTCCCCTTGCTGCGCGAAAATATCCGCGATGGAGGCGCCCGCGAGCTTCTCGACGAGGTCATCGGTATCGACGAAGCTACGGCGCCAGCGCTTGGCCAACTGTCGACCCAAGGCCGACTTCCCCGTGCCCATGAATCCAGCGAGGATCAGGTTGGGCTGAGGGTTGGACTGGGCACCGGACGGCATGCCGCAAGGCAAGGGCGTCCCCTGCCTTTCGGCAAGCGACAATCCTAGCCGCCGAAACCAACGAAATTACTTGAGCAGGGCGAGGGCTGCCTTGGCGCGCGGTGCCAAGCGCTCGGAGAGCCCCTTGGAGGCTTCCTCGAGCGAGGCCTTGTCGGCCACGGTGAACAAGGTCGGGACCGCATCCCAGGCGGCCTCGGTCACTTCATTGGCCGGCCCCTTCAGGAGGGCCAGCACGGTTGCCTTGTCGGCCTTCAAGGTCGGGCGCACCGACACGATGCGCAACCAGGCACCCTTCACGGCCAACGGGGCTTTTTCGATTTCGGTGAAGGCAGGAAAGCCCTGACCGACCTGGGCGACGGGCAGGCGCAAGATTTCATCTTCGGTCTGCTTGATCTCCGCGCGCTGGGTCAACGTGGCGAGGCGCTTCCAGAGCAAGGGAGCCGCCGCCGCCGCATCGATACGGCGGAGCAGACGGGCCGCCCGCGCGGCGGTCTCTGCTTCCGGAGACCTGGTCAGTTCGCTCAACTCCGCGACGCCGAGGGCGGTCGCCTTCTGCCCGAGGTCAAGGGCCCGCTCCGTAGCCGCGAGTTTGCCGAGGGCCGAAGCCACCTCTGGCGCCGGATAGTTCTTCAAGGGCTCCTGACCGAGCGGAGAAAACGGCGCAACGGCCGGGTCGAACTGGAGCGCCGTATCGAGCGCGGCCTGTTCTTCGGCGTCCTTGCTCGCGGCGCGCTGCGCCCGGAGCTTGCCGAACCAAGCCGCCGCCTCGGGCGAAGGGTTGGCGAACTGACGTGACGTGTTGATGACTGCCTGCATGGCCTTCACGCGGGGCTCATTGGCGTCAGCTTCTTTGGCTTTAGCCGAGACCGCGGCTTTGGCGGGGGCCTTGGCGGCGGCTTTATCTTCGGCGTGCGCGACGAAACTCACCGAAGCGGCGGCGAGAAGCAGGAAAAGGGAGGAAGGTTTCATGGACGGGGCGGGGCTAAAGTGGCGTGGCTTAGATCGTCCAAGGCCCACGGAGGATGGGCGAGTGTAGGCGGTCGGCCTGGGCATCACCGACGAAGCCGGAGCCATCGGGCTTGAACTTGAGCTTTCGGCCGAGCCGCACGGATAAGGCGGCGAGGTTCACCAAGGTGGAGCTGTGGAACGCCTCGTTGACGCCGTAACCAAAGGGTCGGCGCTCGCGCGAGGAAAGGTCGAAATCGTCTTCCTGACGCTCCGGCAACGGGTATTCCATGGCCTTGCGGATGAGCTCCGGACGGTCGGAGCGCATGTTCGCGAACAATTTGCCGTTCGGGCCTTCGAGGAAGGGCTTCTCGCCCTTCTCGGCCAATTCCGATTCGAGGATGATGCGCGTGCCGTCGGCGTAGGTCAGCGTGACGGTCTTCCAGACGCCGCACGCCACGGGGTCCTGCGGCGGGGCGTCGGACTCGACGGAAACCGGGAACTCGTTGTCCTTCCCGATGAAATACTGCACCGGATCCAGGAAGTGCTGACCCATATCGCCCAGGCCACCTTGGTCGAAATTCCAATAACCACGGAAGGAGCCGTGACAGCGGTGCGGGTGATAGGGGATCAGCGGCGAAGGCCCGCAATACATGTCCCAGTCCAAGTTGGCGGGCACCGCCTGCGGTGTGAGGTTGGGCCGACCCGTCCAGAGGTTCACCTTCCAAGCGATGCCACCGACGCAGGCGAGACGGACGGTCAATGGGCCACCGAGGACGCCGCTGGCGACGACGCGACGGATTTCGCGAGCCGGACCGACGCCATAATAGTTCGTGGTATTGAGTCGGAACCAAGTGTTGATGCGGAAGGGCACGCCGGTCTCCTGCACGACCTTCCGGAGGGCGAGGCCTTCACCGATCGTGCGGGTCATGGGCTTCTCGCACCAGACGGACTTCCCCAGGCGCGCGGCCGCCGCGGCGATGACCCCATGCCAATGCGGCGGCGTGCAGACGTGGACGACATCGGCATCGGCGAGGCCGATGATCTCACGGAAATCGCGCGTGCTCTTCGGCGTGCCGCCCCCGGCGGCCTGCACCTGGTTCACGCGGTTCTTGGCATGGTTATCATCCACGTCGCAGACCGCGAGGATGCGGTGCGCGCCCTTCATGTGGTCGCCGAAGTGGGCGCCGGAACCAGAGATGCCGCCGCAACCGACGATGACGTGATTGAGCGTCTCGCTGGGGGGCACGAAACCGCGGCCCAAAACGTGACGCGGGATGATGGTGAAGCCAGCAGCCGCGATAGCAGTCTTCTGGAGGAAGGAACGACGGGGTAATCGCATGGTCGAGGGGTAGAGTCGTTCAAGACCGCCTTCAACCCCTATAGTTCCCCATGACCCAATAAAATGAGGTATATGAGCCTTACCGTTCGTAAGGAAGGGGGACTTGCCTGCAGGCCATCCGCTGACCACCTTGCGTGCCATGCGCGTCTACGCCTTCACCGAACCAACCACCCGCGAAAGCGTGCTGGCCGCACAAGACGCTGCCGGGGTTTGGCGTGAAGCAATCATCCAGGCGGGGCGCTTCACGCTGACCGAACGCATCGTCGACGATCGTCACCCTGCCCTCGGCGCGCCCTTCAGCCCACGAGCCATCTTCTGCGCCGGCGTCAACTATGCCGACCATGCCAAGGAATTCGGCAGCAAGCAACAGGCCCATCCCACGATCTTTATGAAGAACCCAGCCAGCGCCACGGGTTCGGGGTCCGTACGGATGCCGCGCTTCCTGCGGAGCGATGCCGTCGATTACGAAGCGGAACTTGCCGTGGTGATCGGCCGCGACTGCCACAACGTCACGCCCGCCCAGGCGCTCGACTACGTCCTCGCCTACACTTGCGCCAACGACGTCTCCGCGCGCGATTGGCAAAAAGAATGGGGCGGCGGTCAATGGTGCCGCGGCAAGTCCTTCGACACCTTCTGCCCGCTCGGCCCTTGCTTGGTCACGCCCGACGAAATCCCCGATCCACAGCAGCTGCAGGTCTCCTTCCGACTCAACGGCGCGACCATGCAGTCCGCGTCGACGGCGACGATGCAGTTCTCCGTCGCCGACCTCATCGCTTTCCTGGCGGCGAGCTCCACGTTGCCCGCCGGCTCCGTCATCCTCACCGGCACGCCCGCCGGTGTCGGCATGGCCCAAAAGCCGCCCCGCTGGCTGCAGCCCGGCGATGTGATGGAAGTCGAGATCACGGGCATCGGCATCCTCCGCAACGAGGTCCGCGAAGAAGCCTAAGCGAAAAGGCCGACGTGCTTTGCCTTTGGGGAGATTGCCTCCAAGTTGAAGCCTGCCACGCTCATGCCTAGCTCGACCCTGCCCTTGCCTGCGACCAGCCCGACCACTTGGTCGGCCACGCTCGCGCAGACCCAGGATGTGCCGTTTTACGAGCAGGCCGACTGGGCCCGGGCTCTGGGGGATCCGGCGATCAACCTGGGCGAACTCCCGCGCATCAGTAAGCAAGCACTGCGCGAGCACTCACCCGAGGGCTTTCTCCCCCGCCGCTTCTCGCTGGCGGCACTGACCGCAGCCGGCCTCATCGAAGAGGAAAGCACCTCCGGGACCTCGGGCGCGAGCGTCCGCGTCATCTTCGGGCGGACGTGGTGGGCCGAGCAGGAAGCCCGCGCCCTCCAGCAGAACCCCTTCATCCGCTCGTTGCTCGCCGCCGACCCGAGCGCGAAGCGGGCCGTGTTCACGACGCCGGGCTGCAGCGGGGTCAGCTGCTTCGCCCGCTGGCTCAACGTTGAGCAACGCACCCTGGGCTCGACGCTCTACGTCAACCAGGAGCGCATCCCCTTCAGCCTACCCGAGGCAAAACTCGCCAAGATGGCCGAAGAGACCGCCACCTGGGCCCCGACTTTCCTTGATGTCGACCCCGTGCACGGGATGTGGTTCGCGCTCTACTGCGAGCGGCACGGCCTGCGCTTCCCCTCGCTCCGCTTCATCCTGACGAGCTACGAATACACCAGCGTCGTCCATCGCCGCATCCTGGAACGCGTCTTCGGCGTACCCGTCATCAACCTCTACGGCTCCAGCGAAACCGGACACCTGCTCATCGAAGCGGACGGTTCGGTCGCGGTGCCCAGCACGCAGACCGCCACGCTGGAGCTCGTCGACCGCGACACCCGCGGCGTCGGGCAGTTCCTCGTCACCACCCACACCAACCCCTACCTGCCGCTCTTGCGTTACGCCATCGGCGACCATGCGGAACAGGCCGGTGCCGGCTACATCGTCCATGGACGCGTCCGCGACGCCTTGCGGCGCGCCGATGGCTCGGTGGCAACGACCCGCCAAGTCGACGCGCTGTTCACGGACTTGGGGGACATCGCCCATTACCAAGTCAGACAGCAGTCCGACGGTCCGCTCGAAGTCTTCCTCATGCCGGTGGCGGCCGGCGACGCACTGACCGCCAGCACCGCTCTCCTCGGTGCACGGCTGCCTGCCCTCCTCGGTGGCGAGGTCACGGTGCGCACGGGCGTCATGATCGCCCCCGAAGACTCCGGGAAGTTCCGCCTGACTGTCCGACTAGGCTGAACTGCCCGAGAAAACGGCAAAGTCGGCGTTTTTTCGCTTCTGGCTGGAAAACCGCCCGAAGAACGCCCAAGGTGGCTTTTTACATCGATGGAAGTCTATATCGACGGAAAGTTTTATCCTAAGGCCGACGCCAAAATCTCGGTCTTTGACCATGGTTTTCTCTACGGCGACGGCATCTTCGAGGGCATCCGCCTCTACCAAGGCTGCGTCTTCCGCTTGGATGAGCACCTCGAGCGCCTGGAGATGTCCGCCAAGGCCATCTGCCTGACGATGCCGTGGACGCGTCAGCAAATCGCCGACATCGTCTGCGAATCCTGCCGTCGCAACAACTTGACCGACGGCTACATCCGCCTCGTCGTGTCGCGCGGCTTCGGCGACCTCGGTCTTTCGCCGAAGAACTGCCCCACCCCGTCGATCATCTGCATCGCCGACACCATCAAGCTCTACCCCGAGGAACTCTACACCACGGGCATGAAGATCATCACCTCGCCGACGCGCCGCATCAGCCCGGCCGCGCTCCCGCCGATGATCAAGTCCCTGAACTACCTGAACAACATCATGGCCAAGATCGAAGCCCAGCAGCATGGCTTCCACGAGTGCCTGATGCTCAACGAACAGGGCTACGTCTCCGAGTGCACCGGCGACAACGTGTTCCTCATCCATAAGGGTCGCCTCATCACCCCCGCTTCCCACACGGGCGCGCTCGTCGGCATCACCCGCCAGGTGGCCTTGGAAGTCGCCGCCGCCCTCGGCATCCCGACCGTCGAGACCAACATCACCCGTTACGACGTCTGGAACGCCGACGAGTGCTTCCTCACCGGCACCGCCGCCGAAGTCATCCCGGTCATCGAAGTCGACGCCCGCACCATCGGTTCCGGCAAGCCCGGCCCGTTGACGGCCAAGATCCTCGCCGAGTTCCGCAAGAAGGCTTCCCGCGAAGGCGCGATGATTCGCTAAGGCCGTCCTTCCGGGGCCAAACCCGGAAACTGCCGCATGTCCACCGCCCCCCAACCCACGCAGACGAACGCGACGGCTCCGACGTTGCGGCGCCTGCTGGGCATCGCTTGGTCGCACCGCACGGACTGCCTCCAGCTGCTGGGACTGCAGCTGATCCTGGTCGTCTTCACGGTGGCGGTCTTCGTGCTCACCGGCATCGCGGTGGACTTCATCCGGCACTGCGCCGACGCCACCGTCCCGGCCCCGACCTTGCCGTTCTTCATCCCCAAGGAGAGCGACAATGTGGCGACCCTGTGGTGGCTGTCGGGCGGCATCGTCGTCGTGGCCCTGCTGCGCGCCGCCCTCTCCTTCGTCTTCGGCCTGGTCTCGGTCCGCTTCATGCACGGGCGCATCGTGGTCAACCTGCGTGCGCAGGTCTTCGCGAAACTCCAGCAGCTGAGCTTCCGGTTCTTCGACTCCAACGCGAGCGGCTCCATCATCAACCGCGTCACCTCGGACGCCCACTCGGTCCGCATCTTCATCGAAGGCGTGCTGCTGCAGTTGGCCATCATCACCGTCACCCTCGCCGTCTGCTCGGTCTACATGTTCCGCACGGATTGGCGCCTCACGCTCGCGTGCCTGTCGGTGCTGCCGATCCAGATCTGGTTCGCGATCCGCTTCTCCAAGAAAGTCCGCCCCGCCTACGAGGAGAATCGCGACCTCATGGACCGCATGGTCTTGGGCTTCTCCGAGAACGTCCAAGGCATCCAGGTCGTCAAAGGATTCTCCTTGGAGGGCCGGGTGATGGGGCGCTTCGCGGGCTGGAGCGAGGACATCCGCGTGCAGAAGCGCAAGGTTTTCGGTGAGATCGCGCTCTTCTGGCCGGTCATCGACGGGCTCAATCGGCTCTCGATGATCATCCTGCTCGGCTACGGCGGCTGGCTGGTCATGCAGGGCCAAATCTCCTTGGGCACGGGGCTCGTGACCTTCGCGGGCCTGCTCCAGCAGTTCGCGACCCAGGTGACCACCGTGGCCGCCGTGGTCGACAACGCCCAGGTTTCGCTCGCGGGCGCCAAGCGCATCTTCGAGATCCTCGACACCGACCCGGGCGTGGCCTCGCAGCCCGATGCGCGGTCGCCCGGCCGATTCCTCGGCCGCGTGACCTTCGACAACGTCTCCTTCGAATACAACGAGAACGCCACGGTGCTGAAGGACGTGAACTTCGTCGCCGAGCCCGGCCGCCGGATCGCCATCGCCGGGGCCACCGGCTCCGGGAAATCCGCCCTCCTCTCGCTGATCCCGCGTTTCTACGACCCCCGCGACGGCCGCGTGCTGCTCGACGGCCACGACGTCCGCACCTTGCCCCTGCCGGAACTCCGCCGCCAGGTCGGCATGGTTTTCCAAGAGAACTTCCTCTTCTCGAACACCATCGCGGCGAACATCGCCTTCGGCCATCCCGACGCGAGCCAGGAACGCATCGAGCGCGCCGCCAAAATCGCCGGCGCCCACGATTTCATCGTGGCCTTCCCCGAAGGCTACGAGACGTTCCTCGGTGAAGGCGGCGTCAACCTCTCCGGCGGTCAACGCCAACGCCTCGCCATCGCCCGCGCGCTCCTGCTGGAGCCGACCGTGCTGCTGCTGGACGACCCCACCTCGGCCATCGATGCCGAGACCGAGAAGGAAATCATGGAGGCCATGGAGGCCGCCATGGAAGGCCGCACGACGTTCATCGTGGCGCACCGGCTCAGCACCCTCCGCCGCGCCGACCTCATCCTCGTGCTCGACCGCGGCCGGCTCATCCAGCAAGGCACCCATGAGCAGCTCATGGCCGAAGACGGCCACTACCGTCGCGCCATCCTCATCCAATCGGAAGGAGCCCAAGCATGAGCCAGCCCTCCCGCCTTGAAATCGCCGTGCGCCGCACGCGCCCCGACGAAGAGGAACCCGATCGGCTCCCCCTGCGCTGGGCGACCATCGCCCGCCTGCTCGCCTTTACCGCCGCGCACCGCACTCAACGCAACGCCCTGCTCTGGCTCTGCGCCTTCCGCGCCATGGCCCTGCCGATGCTCGCGTGGATCGTCGGCCACATCATCAAAGGCCCGATCACCGCCGGCGACGGCGTCGGGACCGTGGAATGGCTCCTGCTCTTCCTCGGCGCCGTCATCGTGGCCGATATCGCCTTGTACTGGCGCATCCGCCTGGCCCACCAGATCGGTGAAGCCGTGCTGCGCGATCTCCGCGACAAACTGATGAAGCACCTGCTCACGCAGCCGCTCTCGTTCTTCCACGGCCGCCGCCACGGCAGCCTCATCAGCCGCATGATCTCGGATATCGAGGCCATGCGGAACGGCATCCAGAACAACTTCTTCATCACGGTGGTCTCCATCGGCCAGATGACCTGCGCCGCGGGCCTCATGCTTTGGGTCAACCCGCAGCTCTTCCTGGTCCTCCTCGCCATCGTCCCCGGCCTGCTGCTCATCCACGGCTTCTTCCGCGGCAAGATCCTGCAGGCCTCGCGGATCCAACAGGAAAGCTTCTCGCGCGTCACTTCGGCGCTCGCCGAAACCGTCCAAGGCATCCGCGTGACGCAAGGCTTCGCGCGCGAAGACACAAACGCGGGTATCTTCTCGCGCCTCGTCCATACGCTGGCCGGCAACGTGGTCAAAACGGCGAGCCTAAGCGCGCTTTACCTACCCTTGCTTGAACTGAATTCCCAAGGCTTTCTGGCCGCCCTCGTGGGCGTCGGCGGCTGGGCGGCGCTCTCGGGCAGCGGCACCGGCCTCGGCGACCTCCTGACCTTCTTCTTCCTGGCCGACCTCTTCTTCTCCCCCATCACCATCATTGGCACGCAGCTTTCCGAAGCGACGTTGGCGATGGCCGGCGCGGAACGCTACTTCCGCCTGCTCGACACCGCCCCGGCTTGGTCCGACGCCCCTACGGCCAAGGAATGCCCGCCCCTCAAGGGCAAAGTCGAATTCCAGGATGTGACCTTCTCCTACCTGCCCGGACAGCGCGTGCTGCACGGGGTTTCCTTCACCGCGCAACCCGGCCAGGTCATCGCGCTCGTTGGCCACACGGGCTCGGGCAAGTCGACCATCATCGGCCTGCTGGCCAAGTTCCAACTGCCGGACACCGGCGCCATCCGACTCGACGACGTCGACCTGACCGACATCCAGCAGATTTCCTTACGGCGCCAGACCGGCTTCGTGTTCCAACAAAACTTCCTCTTCGCCGGCACCATCGCCGAGAACGTCAAGTCAGCCCGCCCCGACGCCTCGGATGAGGAAGTCCGCCAGGCCTTCCGCGACCTCGACTGCCTTGACCTCATCGAGGCCCTCCCGCAAGGCATCCACACGCAGTGTTCCGAGAAAGGCCGCGGGCTTTCGCTGGGCCAGCAACAGTTGGTGGCCTTCGCCCGGGCGCTCTTGGCCAACCCGCGCATCCTCGTGCTCGACGAAGCCACCAGTGCCGTCGACACCCTGACGGAATCCCGCCTACAGCTCGCCCTCGCGCGCCTGATGAAGGGCCGCACCAGCTTCGTGGTCGCCCACCGCCTCAGCACGATCCGCAAGGCCGACCAAGTCCTCGTCATGGATCAGGGCCGCATCATCGAACGTGGTACGCACGATGAGCTCGTCGGCCTCAACGGCGCCTACGCGTCGTTGCACCGGGACTTCCTGAGTTCAACGAACTAAGGATTATTTCTGGGCGGGCGGCGCATTGCCCGCGGAAGGCTCTGGCAACTTGGCGTCCTTCAATGGCGACGGGGTCGGCCTGGGCTTACCTTGGGTGGCACCGAAATCCGGCATCCATACGTCCTGAGTCGACGGCGGGCTGTGGTCCAAACCGGTCAACGGGCTGAGGTTGACTGGGTCATCCTTGTCGCGCTTGGGCGGATGGGGCGCGCCCCGAGTCTTCTTCAAGGACGCGGCATCCTCAAGCTCGAGGTCGTAGTCAAAGACGAACGGCAACATCTTAGGCGCATCCGGGGCGTAGAAATCGCCGAACGGCGAATGGCGCGTCAAGGCCACCTCGCACTCGTTCTTGCTGGACCACACCCAACCGTAATCCCAAAATCGAAGACTGGACTTCGGGGGCCCGGGAAAACAAGCGACGATGGTCGTGAAAGTCTGCGGATCGGGCCCCAGCTTGGGTTTCGGCGGTGGGTTCTGCTCGAAGGAAAGCTCCAAGGATTCCGTCACCCCACGAGCGGAAACGCTGACATCCATGTTCGGCTTGAGCAACGCGACGGTGATGCCTTGGGGGTCGGAGCCGAGGTTGAAAACCCATCGGGAATGACCAGCCCTCCCCAACACGTTCCCCTGACCACGGTTATAAGCCCACAGTTCATCGGGAGGCATCAGCACGATCACGCGACGCACCGGCCCGCCACGGTTGCCGGGATAGGTGAAGCGCTTCCGCCAGAGCGGCCAATAACGGCGGCCCGCGTCATCGAGCGCTTCGACCCCACCGGGGCCATCGACCACTAGGGCCGACTCCTGGAGCGCCTTGCGCTCTTCGGGCGACAACGTCGGCGCCTCGGAGCCGGGACGACGCTGCGGGGCGGCGTTGGCCGCGATATCCTCCGCAGAGGCGAACAACACGACCTCGACCGGACCAGCGACGCGATAGTCGACCCAGCCAATGAAGCCATAGGGCACGGCCGTCATGGCAGCGGCGAGGAGCCCCCCCGCCAGCACGGACCGACCCAAGGGCTGTACCGCCGCCAAAGCCGCCAATAAGGCCCCACCGGCGAAGCCGGCGGCATGGATGGCGATGTCCGTCCCGATGTTCCAGCGGGCGAAGGCGTAATCTTCCGCATCGCCCGACCACTGGACGTAAGAGAGTTTGGCAATGGCCCAAAGCACGCCCAGCAGTGCGCCGAGCAAGGGCGCAAAACGGGCCCCGAGACGCTCGTAGGGACGGGTCGCCAAGGTCGAAGCCACCGCCGCCACCAACCCGCCGAAGAAGGCGCCCTTGATCGACGCGACCCCCGTGAAGGCAGCCGCCAGGATCAGGAAGCCCCAGGTGAACCAGTAGGTTCGGCCGTAGTTTTTCATTCGCCGACCACCGTGCCAGGGGGAACGACTGCACCCTTCTTGACGACGATGACACCATCACGGACGAACAAAGATTCGCTTTCCCACTTTTCGGGCAGGCCTGTCGGCGAGAGTCGGCAACCCGCGCCGATGCGCGCGTTTTTGTCGATGATGGCGTTGCGGATGATGCAGTTCGGGCCGACGCCGATGTCGGGCCGACCGAGGCCATGGTTCTTGGCGAGGTCGTGGGGGCGCTCAAAGGCATCCGCGCCCATCATGACGACGTTCTCGAGGCGGGAGCCGCCGCGGATGACCGAGCGAACGCCGATCACGCAACGGTGGATCTCCGAGTCATCGACGATGGCGCCGTCGGCCATCAGCACGCGGTGGGCCTTGCAGCCGTTGAGTTTGGCCGTCGGCAGGTAGCGGGCGTGCGTATAGACCGGGTTGGCACCGTCGAAGAAATCGAACGGCGGGACGGGGTCGGTCAGCGTCAGGTTGCACTCCCAGAAGGAGCCCACCGTGCCGATGTCCTCCCAATAGCCATCGAAGACATAGCCCAGCATGCGCTTCGACTTCAGCAGGCCGGGAATCACTTCCTTGCCGAAGTCGGTCTGCGCCGGATCCGCCAAGGCCTCCCGCATCACGCGGCCGGAGAACAGGTAGATGCCCATGGAAGCGAGGCAGTAGGGACGGTCCGATTTGTCCGCGAGGCGCGCACGGGCGTTGCCCCCGAGCACCAAGGACTTGATGACCTCCGGGTCCTTGGGTTTCTCGACGAACTCAACGACGCGCAGGTCGGGGTTCACGCGCATGACCCCTAGGGCGGAAACCTGGTCGGAAGGCATGGCCTTCGCGGCGATGGTCACGTCGGCCGCCGATTCGATGTGTTGGCGGGCGAGGTCGGCGAAATCGAGGCGGTAGAGCTGGTCGCCCGAGAGGATGAGCACGAGATCCTCGTCCTTCAGGTTGTAGTGGTGCAGGTTCTGGCGGACCGCGTCGGCCGTGCCCTGATACCACGACTCCTTGTCGCCCGTCTGTTCGGCGGCGAGGATGTCGACGAAACCACGGCCAAAGCCATCGAACTTATACGTCTGTTGGATGTGCTTGTGCAGGGAGGCCGTGTTGAACTGCGTCAGGACGAAGATCTGGTTGAAGCCGGAGTTGAGGCAGTTGCTGATCGGGATGTCGACCAACCGGTAGTTGCCCGCGAGCGGGACGGCCGGCTTGCAGCGATCCTTGGTCAGCGGGTACAGGCGGGAACCGCGGCCGCCTCCCATGATGATGCAGATGACTCGAGGAAGGGTGTGCATGGGCAGGAGGAGATATCCACAGTCTCGCCCCGCCCGGAAACCTCCTCAAGCGAAAAGCCCGAATGGCGGCTTGAAGACGGACCGATGGCAGGTTTGCTACGACTCCCGCATGGCCTTCGCCTTCCACATCCTCGGTACGAGCAGTTCCGGCAACTGCTCCATCCTGGAGTCGGGTGGCACGCGCATCATGCTGGACGCCGGATTCCAGGGGCCGCGGCTGGAGGCCTCCCTCGCCAAGCTGGGGCTCGCCTGCGCGGCGGTGGACGCCGTCCTCATCACCCACGAGCACTCGGACCACTGCATCGGGCTCGCCGCCCTGCTCCGCCAAAACCCCGCGTTAAAGGTCTTCGCGAACCGCGAGACGGCCCGCCGCATCCAAGGCGCCCTGAAGCTGAAGCCCGATTGGCAACTCTTCGAGACAGGCACTACGTTCGAATTCCGGGGGCTTCAGATCACCTCGATTCCGATCCCCCACGACGCCGCCGACCCGGTCGGCTATGCCGTCGACTGCCCCGCCGAGGATGGCCACCACGCGCGCCGCGTGACTTGGCTGACGGATCTCGGGCATGCGACCGACGTGGTGCGGCATCATTGCGCGCTGGCGGACATCCTCGTGCTGGAAGCGAACTACGACGACGAGATGCTCGACCTCTCCAAGCGCCCGCTGCACCTCAAACAACGGATCCGCGGCAACCATGGTCACCTCTCCAACCATGCCGCCCGCGACCTGCTGCTCGGCTTGCGCGAATGGCAGACCTCGGAACTCTTCCTCGGCCACCTGAGCAAGGAGTGCAACCGCACCATCCTCGTGGACGAGGTCATGAACGCGGTCCGCCAGCACAAGAGCGACCTCCGGGTCACCGTCGTGGACCCGCTCGAGGACAACCCCGTCAGCACCTGGTAGCGGCTTACTTGCCGGTCGGCACCGGCACCTCGTCGCCCGCGGCGGGGATCGGCGTGGTCGTGGCAGCCTTGGCGACGGCCGACTTGGCCACCATTGCGGCCAAACGCTTCACCGCCGCACCGCACGAGGGCGAGGCGGGGTTAAGGTCCTGCGCGGCCATCCAGGCGGTCAAAGCGGCCGCTTCGCCCCCTTCGCGCTCGAGCTTCTCGGCTTGGCCGATGAGGCGAGCATAGTCGGCGACCAACGGGGCGATGTCCGAACGCGTCTTGGCGAGGACCAGGTCGTCGCTCTCCTTCTTGGAAATCTCCACGATGACGTCCCAGGCCAGGTAAGGGTTGTTCTGCGAAGCCAGCACGGAGGCCTTCTGGATGTTGGCGTCGAGTTCGCCGACGCGGTTGATGACCTCGCGGAGCTTGTCGGAGCGGGGCTTGTCCTGGGCGAGGGCCAAGGCGAACTCGAGCTTCTTGTTGAAGACCTCGCGCCAGCGGGCTTCGGCGATCATGCGGTCGAACTCGGGCACCATCTGCGAAAGCTTGTCTTGGCGGCTCACGACCTGGTTGGCGAATTCCTTCACGGACGGGTTCTGGGGCCAGATCTTGGTGGCCCGTTCGAGGGCCGCCTCGGCCTTGGCCGTGTCGCCGCTGAGGGCGGCTTGCTTGGCGGAAAGGACCGCCATGTTCGATGCGTTGATCGCGTTGTTGACGCGGGAAAGGATGGCGGCGCCCGGGAAGTCGCGGGCGCGACCGCGGACCTTGTTCACGTAACCTTCGACGTTGGCGAGGTCGCGCTCGTCGCCGAGGCGTTGCAGTTCGCGGAGGTCGCGCCAGAGGTCGAGCATCTCGCGCTTCTTCACCTGATCGTACATCATCACGGCCGGCTCGAACTCACCGAGGAAGTAGGTCTCCTGAAGGCGTTCGAAGGCCCCGTAGAGTTCACCCTGCTTGTAGAGGTCGTCAACGGTGCGCATGCCCGTCGTGACGTCGTTCATGGCCTCGCGGGCCAAGGTATCGACGGATTCCAAGGTCGGGACGAAATCCGAGACGGGGAAGAACTCCTTCACTTCCTTGGCGCCCACCTTGATGTTCTGGTTACCGCCCTTGAAGAGGACGCGGTAGAAAGCGCTGGAGATGAGGCAGTGGCGGTAGCGGCGGGCGAGCAGGAAACCCACCATCTGGGACTGGAACTCCACCTGGGCCTTCAAGCCCAGCGCCATCATCTCCGCATTCTTGGCGAGAATCTCCGCCTGGGTCCGCTGTTCGTCCTTCACGCGATAGCCCAACTCGGTTTGACCTTGGGAAGTCTTGGTCAGGCCCGTCTTGCCGCCGTTGGCGGTCGTCGGCGAATTGGCCTTGGAATCATTCGCCTCTTCCATGCGTTCGGCCCGGTTGATGACCACGCCCTCCTGCGTCTTGCGCAGGGCTTCCAACTGGTTCTTGTTGATGTTCAGGTCGCGGAACTCCGCGCGCATCGACCAGATCTTCTTCACCTGCGTGGCGATGGTCAGGCAATTGTTGCCGTCGACCTCATGCTCCGCGGCGATGAAGAGCAGGTCGAACGCGGCCTGCTGGCTGGCGTAATAGTTGTTCGGGTTGACCGCGTTGGGCCCCAGGATCTTCTCGATCTGCGTCAACGTGGCGATGTACTTGGTCATATCGCCGCCGGCGGCCGGCGAGGCGAGGTAACGCTCGAAACGCATGCGCATCACGCGCGAATTGCCGAGGTTGAAGGTCTTCCCCTTCCACTGCATGGAACCGTTCTCCATGTCCACCGAATCGCTGTTCACGTCGAAGAGCCGGTCGCCCATGGCCTCGCCCGAGGAGCTGCGGTAATCGCCACCGCCCCCACCGGAGACCGTCGCGCCCGGCTGCGGTGCCTGTGCGATGGCCAGCGACGCGAAAGCGAAGCAACCGAGGAAGGAACAAAGCAGTTTAGACATGGCGGGGTTCAAAAGCGTTCGAGGTCTTCGACGACAAGCAGGTCGCGGACGACGCGGACCTTGCACTTGAAGCGCTGGCCGACCTCGAAGGTCTCGCCAGCGGCAAGGGGGACGAAGATCGGGACCCGGCCCGCGCCGCGGGCGACGTCGGTCGGCTTGACGGCGAGGACGCGGCCTTTGCCTTCTTCGTAGGCGAGCTGTTTCTCGATCTGGCAGTCGAAGCGATAGGCGTTCCCTTGGAGCGTCGCCCAATCCTTGCGGTAATCATCGACGGAGAACGGCGAGAGGTCGGTGAACTTTCCGCCGCCGGCGAAACGCGGGATGACGATGGCCATGAGGACCACGATCACCAACACGGGGATGCCGAGGGCGAAGAAAAGAGGGTTAACTTTGGACATGGGGAAGGCCCCGGGGAGCAGGGCTATTGAGAATCATAGAGAGGGTGGCGGATTAGTTCCAGCGCTTTTGCTGGCAACCCACGACCACCATGCATACGCCGACCAGCCCCTGGATCAGGAGCACAAACAAGGCGATTTCATTGGAGGCGACCGAGGAGGTGAGGTCCGGCAGGCTGCGTTCATAGGCCGTCCAGATGCCCGAATCGGTCATGGACTTCATGTACCCCGACCAGCCCCAGTAGGAATTGATGAAGGGGCGACAGACCCAGGTCAGGGCCGGCGGCAGGGCCAGGACGACCCCGGACAAGGGCAGCTGGAAGCCGACCAGGTAGATGGACAGGAGCGAGGATTTCTCCGGGGAGGTCAGCAAGGCCGAGAAGCCCAGGCAAACCACCGACATGGAGACGCAGCTGGCGGCCAAGACGGCCAGTTGCGGCGCCCACGGCCCCGGGAACTGACATACCATCTTCACGAAGAAACACATCCACGCGCCTTGGAAGATCGCGATGCAGGCGACGAAGAAGATCTTGGCGAAGGCGTAGGACCACGGGCGCAGGCCCGTCATGCGTTCCTTCTCGTAGAGGATGCGCTCGGCGGAGATCTCGCGCCCCCCGTTGTTCGCGCCCATGAGCGTGAGCAGGATGACCTGGAACATCACGAGTCCGGCCGCCATGGAAGCGACCTGCGCGTTGGAGATCTGGACGCGCAACGCCGTCTGCACTTCCTTGATGGAAGCCACGTTGCTGTCGAGCGGCTCCTTCAGGATGTTCCATTCGCCGCTGAGGTTGAAGATGATGACCAACAGCGGAAACCCGAAGGTGATCGCCAAGGTCAGGCCGAGGTAGCCGGTGTCGCGGAAGAACAGCCGGAACCGACGGGCCAGCAAGGTGAAGAACTGCGAGACGCCGCCGGGGACTTCGGGTTCCGGCAGGCTATCCACGGGGGCGACATCGCTGGCCACCGCGGCGGCGGCGGCCTCGAACTCACCGGCATGTTCGGCCTGGTGAATGGCCCAGCGGTCACGCCAGTAAGCCAAATCCTGGGCGTTCAGCACCTCGTACAGCCGCAGCCCATCAGGGATGCCGAAGTAGGTCAGCAGCGTCTCCGGCGAGCCTTGGAAGACGACGTCGCCTTGATAGACGACCGTGACCCAGTCGAACTGGTTCAGTTTGCCAAGGTTATGGATAATGCAGACGAAGCTCTTGCCGCCGGAGACCACGAGCTGCCGGAGGAGCGCCAGAATCTGGTCTTCCGACTGCGGATCGAGGCCCGAGGTCACTTCATCGCAGACCATGCAAGGCGGGTCGAGCGTCAGTTCGATGCCCAACGACAGCCGGCGCAATTGCCCGCCCGAAAGGGAAGAGACGCGCTTCTCGCGGTGCGGGGAAAGACCGGTGACCCCGAGGACGGACTCCAGTCGACGGTGACGCTCCGCCGCATCCGGCACGGCTAGCCGCAAGGCGTAGTCGAGCGACTCCTTCACGGTCAGTTGGGCTTGGGCAGCGGTGAACTGCGGGGCGAAGCCCACCTTCCCGACCAAGTCCTCCGTGCAGCTGATGGGCTGGCCCGCGAGGCTGGCTTCACCGGTCGAGGGCAAGATGCCCAAGATGGCCTTCATCAAGGTCGTCTTACCGCAGCCCGAGGGCCCGATCACGGCGTTGAGGCCACGGGGCAGGAACCGTGCATTGGCCCCGTCCAGGATGACGGGACCATCCGTACCCGCTTGGACGGTGAGGTTTTGGCAGCTCAGCATTGGATGAAATCTTGCCAGCGCATTCGGTGGGGTAAAGAATGAACGCCATGAGACTCCCCTGCTCTGCCCTGACCCTGGCCGCCGCCCTTTGCCTTGCCCCGACGGTGGATGCCATGACCATGAGGAAGAAAGCCTTCCCCAACCAAGGCTTCTTCGGCATCGAGGTCCGCGGGACGGACATGAGTTTCTACGGACGCGCCGATCACGTGGTCTCGGTTTCGTTCCAAGAATATACAACCGGCGCCTTCATCGTGAGCGAAGTCGTGGTGGACATGCAGAACTCCAACCAGCAACTGCGCATCTATTACACCCGCACCCCCGGCTCGGCGGACGTCGCCGATCGGGCGAATCGCGCCAGCACGGCCAATTCCCAGAACCGCGGGCTCGACCCCGCGGCCGCCAGCAAATTGCCCATCCCCGGCCCGCTTGGCGCGATCGAAACGCAGGTCAATAACCTGACCCAGTCGACCACGGCCGGACTGGTGGTGAAGAACTACCCGACGACCACCCACGCCAAGACCGTGGAGATGACGGTCAAGTCCAAGGCCGAGCTGCAGCGCTTCTATGGAGCCTTCCGTGACCTTTTGGTGGCCCGCACCGTCGCCGCCAGCGCGGGTTCAACCATCGAAGGCGCCGATGCCGCCACCGCGCAGGCGGCCGCCAACGGCACGACCCCGACGCTGACCATCAACAGCATCGGCGGGACGCTCTTCACCTTGGAGTAAAGCTCCCAAGGTATAGAGTGAAACTGGGCGATTAGGTCGCTCGACAAGGGGCCTCCGGACGGGGATAACCATGCATCCCCATGCGACTCCCCGTCCTCGCCTCCCTCCTCCTCGCGGCCGCCTGCCTTGGTGGGCCGATTCTGCCGAAGCCGGTCCAGGTGAACCAGATCATGGATGCGCCCGCGACGAACATCCGCGGGGCCAAGGTCGAGGCCGACCCTGCTTTCGCCGCCACGGCCGAACGCCTTCGCGCCCAGCTCGGCACCGGCGGCACCACCACGGTCCAACTCGTCAAAGCCACGGGCCCCGTCCGCGGCTTTGAAGTCGGCGAGGAAGGCTACGTCATCGAAGCGCACCCGGGGCAGCCGGTCCGCATCCACGCCCGCACCGATGCCGGCGCCTTCTACGGCATCGTCTCCCTCCAACAGCATGCCTACACCGGCAATGACGGCGGCACGTACGTTCCGCCGGGGGACGTCATGGATAAGCCGCGTTTCGCCTGGCGCGGACTGATGATCGACGACGGTCGCCACATCATGGGCAAGGCCCAGATCCTCCGCATGCTCGACCTGATGGCCTTGCATAAGTTGAACACGCTGCACTGGCACCTCACCGAAGACCAAGGCTGGCGCGTCGAAATCAAGAAGTACCCCAAGCTCACCGAGGTCGGCTCCAAGCGCGACGCCTCACCCACCATGGGCAACCGCAACAAGCCCGACGGCAAGCCTTACGCCGGCTTCTACACGCAGGAAGACCTCAAGGAGGTCGTCGCCTACGCCACCAAGCTCCACATCAACGTCATCCCGGAAATCGAAATGCCCGGCCACGCCGCCGCGGCGATCGCGGCGTACCCGCACCTCGGCAACACCGACATCCCGGGCTACAGCCCGAAGGTCGCGACCAGCTGGGGCGTGAAATACTACACCTTCGCCCCGAAGGAGGAAACCTTCGCGTTCATCGACGATGTCTTCGCGGAACTCTGCCCGATCTTCCCCAACGCCTTCTTCCATATCGGCGGCGACGAATCGCCCAAGGACCAATGGAACAAGTCGCCCTTCGCCAAGGAAGTCATGGCCAAGGAGAAGCTCAAGAACGCCCATGAACTCCAGTCCTACTTCATCTCCCGCGTCGAGAAGCTGTTGAACAAGCGCGGCAAGCGACTCGTCGGCTGGGACGAAATCCAGGAAGGCGGCCTCTCCAAGACCGCGACGATGATGGTTTGGCGCGACTGGAAGTGGGCGCAGCTGGCCGCCGATCACGGCAACAACATCGTGATGGCCCCGACCTCGCACACCTATTTCGACTACGGCCAGGGCAAGCACCCCGAGAATCCCGCCTTCGACAACATCGGCGGCAACCTTACGGTCGAGAAAGTGTATGGTTTTGAACCCATCCCGCCGAAGTTCACCGAAGCCCAGCGCAAGCTGGTCCTCGGTTGCCAAGCCCAGCTCTGGGGGGAATACATCTACAACCCCGCCAAGCAGGAGTACATGGCCTTCCCCCGAGCCTGCGCCTTGGCCGAAGTGGCTTGGTCGGAAAACAAGGACCGTTCGTGGGCTGAGTTCCAGCCCCGGCTGGAGGCCCATCTCAAGCGCCTGGACGCCCTTAAAGTTAACTATCGCCGTCCGGACGGCACCCCGGCCGTGACCGAAAAGGTTGGCCGAGGCGAATAATCCCTAATTTCGGCCGTTCTCCCCCTCCCGCGGGCAAGTCCGGCTTGACCGTGGCGAGCGGGACGGCTTGTCTTCGCCTTTACTCCCATGGCTTCCCTTCCCGTCAATCGCATCAAGAAGAAGAACATCATGAGCTACAACGGCGAGCTCTGCATCGTTCTCGAGTGTCTCGTCCGCACCCCCCCGAACAACGCCTCCTACGTCCAGATGGAACTCCGCTCCATCAAGACCGGCGCCAAGATCCCCGTGCGTTGCGGCATCGGCGTCAGCTTCGACGTCTTCGACAACTCCATCAAGTCCCTCGAGATGTCCTACGAAGCCGACGGCAGCTACGTCTTCGTCGACACCAACACCAACGAGGAATTCTACATCTCGGCCGCTTCGCTCGCCGACTCCAAGGAGTTCCTGGTTTCGGGCACCTCCTACATGGTCCTCTTCGTTGAAGACAAGCCCATCACCGTCGACCTCCCCCCTTCCGTCACCGTCGAAGTCCTCGAAGCCCCGCCCGCCGTCAAGGGCGACACCGCCGGCAACGTCCAAAAGACGGTCACCTGCGAAAACGGCCTCCAGGTCAACGTCCCGCTCTTCATCAAGCAGGGCGAGAAGATCAAGGTCAGCACCGAGAACAAGGAATACCTCGGTCGCGCCTAAGCCGCCCGCCAGAACGTCCACCGAACCCCGGCCACCCCGGGGTTCGTCGTTTTCCGGGCACGGCGTACCCGCCCAACAAGGGCGGCGAAAACTGCTAGTCCGACTAGGATTCGAACCTAGACAAGGAGAACCAAAATCTCCTGTGCTACCATTACACCATCGGACTGCAGGGGGCGAGTTAAGTCGTTTTCCTGAACGGGAGTCAAGCGAGACAAGGCGAGGTTGACGGAAGCGGGGTCCTCGTCCATCTCCCCTGTATGCCTACTACTTCCTCCGTAAAGCCGAAGTATCGCCGTATCGTCCTGAAGATCAGCGGTGAGGCCCTCCGGAACGACGAAACCGGCCAATCCATCGACAGCGACGTCCTCGACCGCTTGGCCGAGGAGCTCAAATCCATCCGTTCCCTGGGCGCCCAGGTCGCGGTGGTGGTCGGTGGCGGCAACATCTTCCGCGGCCTCGCGGGCGCCCGCGCCAACGGCACCGACCGCACCACGGGCGACAACATGGGCATGCTCTCCACGGTCATCAACGGCCTCGCCCTCATGGACCGCCTCGAGAAGGCCGGCCTCGAAGTCCGCGTCATGACCGCCATCCCGATGGACCGCATCGCCGAACCGTTCATCCAGCGTCGCGCCACCCGTCACCTCTCGCGCGGTCGCATCGTCATCTTCGTCGCCGGCACGGGTAACCCCTACTGCACGACCGACTACGCCGCGGCCCTGCGCGCGAACGAGATCGGCGCCGACGCCATCCTCAAGGCCACCAAGGTCGACGGCGTGTACGACAAGGACCCGATGAAGCACAAGGACGCCAAGCGCTACAAGAAGGTCTCGCACGCCGAGGCCCTCACCAAGCGCCTGGGCGTGATGGATGCCGAGGCCTTCTCGCTCTGCGAAGCCAACAAACTCCCCATCATCGTCTTCTCGATGGCCGAGAAAGGCGCGGTCCGCAAAGCGGTGCTCGGCCAGCCCATCGGCACGCTCGTCGCCTAACCATCCCCCTTACACACAACTAAAACAACATCCCCATGGACATCAAACGCATCATCGCCGACGGCGCCGCCCACATGAAGAAGGCCGTCGATTGGACCCAACACGAATTCAGCACGCTTCACACCGGCAAGGCCTCGCCCATGATGGTTGAGAACATCCAAGTCCACATCGAGGCCTATGGCATGACCCAGCGCCTCAAGGACATGTCCGCGATCACCACGCCCGACGCCCAGTCCATCGTCGTCCAGCCGTTCGACAAGGCCGCCATCGACGACATCCGCAAGGCCATCCTGGCCGCCAACATCGGCATCAACCCCGTCTCCCAGGGCAGCTTCCTCCGTTGCCCCGTCCCCACCCTCTCCGGCGAACGCCGCCTCGAGCTCGCCAAGAAGGCGACCCAGCTCGCGGAAGAAGGCAAGGTGCGCGTCCGCAACGCCCGCCGCGACGTCCTCGAAGTCCTCAAGAAGGCCAACAAGGAAAAGCTCGTCACCGACGATGAATTGAAGCGCTCCGAAAAGGACATCCAGACGAACACCGACAAGGCGATCGCCGACATCGAAGCGCACCTCAAGAAGAAGGACGCCGAACTGAAGGGCTAAGCCCTGACGCGCCCCTGCCCGACCTTCCCCTTTCATGAACATTCACGAATACCAGGCCAAGCAACTCTTCGAGAAGTTCGGCGTCGCGGTGCCGAAGGGCGTCGCGGTGTCGTCCGTCGCCGAATTCGACGCGGCCATCGCCCAGCTCAATACCGCGGGCGGCATCATGGTGAAGTCCCAGATCCACGCGGGCGGCCGCGGCAAGGGCACCTTCACCAACGGCTTCAAGGGCGGCGTGAAGTTCTCGCCCACCAAGGAAAAGGCCATCGAGAACGCCCAGGCGATGCTCGGCAACACGCTCGTGACCGCCCAGACGGGCGAGGCCGGCCGCAAGGTCCAAACCATCTACTTCACCGAAGCCGCGAACCTCGGCAAGCGCCCCGACGGCCGCGACGACGAGTACTACCTCGCCATCCTCCTCGACCGCGCGACCTCGAAGCCGGTCATCGTCGCCTCGACGGAAGGCGGCATGGAGATCGAACACGTCGCCCACGCGACGCCGGAGAAGATCTTCAAGGTGCACGTCGACCCGGCCGTTGGCCTGCAGGCCTTCCAGGCCCGCCAGATCGCCTTCAGCCTCGGCTTCACCGGTGAGCTCTTCAAGCAGTGCGTGACGCTCGTCACCAAGCTCTACCAGTTCTACTGGGAAAAGGATTGCGCCATGGTCGAGGTCAACCCCCTCCTCGTGACCGCCGAGGGCAAGCTCCTCGCGCTCGACGCCAAGGTCTCCTTCGACGACAACGCGCTCTTCCGTCACCCCGACGTCGTCGCCCTGCGCGACCTCAACGAGGAAGACGCCAAGGAAATCGAAGCCTCGAAGTTCGGCCTCTCCTACATCGCCCTCGACGGCAACATCGCCTGTCTCGTCAACGGCGCCGGCCTCGCGATGTCCACCATGGACATCATCCAGCACTTCGGCGGCAGCCCCGCGAACTTCCTCGACGTCGGCGGCGGCGCGACCAAGGACCAAGTCACGGCGGCCTTTAAGATCATCCTCGGCGACCCCAATGTGAAGGGCATCATGGTCAACATCTTCGGCGGCATCATGGACTGCAACGTCATCGCGACGGGCATCGTGGAAGCCGTCAAGGAAACGGGCCTCAAGCTCCCCCTCGTGGTTCGCCTCGAAGGCAACAACGTCGAAGCCGGCAAGGCCACCTTGGCCGCCAGCGGCCTGACGATCGTCTCGGGCGACACGATGGCCGACGCGGCCCAGAAGATCGTGAAGCTCGTCAACAACAAGTAACCCCAGCCCTTCCTTTCACATGTCCATTCTCGTCCACGAAAAGACCCGCATCCTGGTCCAAGGCATCACCGGCGACTTCGGTGCCCGCCACGCCCGTCTCTCCATCGACTACGGCACCCAAGTCGTCGCCGGCGTCACCCCCGGCAAGGGCGGCCAGACGTTCGAACACAACGGCGTCAAGGTTCCCATCTTCAACACGGTGGCCGACGCCGCCAAGCAGACGGGCGCCACGGTGTCCGCCATCTTCGTCCCCCCGCCCTTCGCGGCCGATGCGATCCTCGAGTGCGTCGAGGCCGACCTCGACCTCGCGGTGGCCATCACCGAAGGCATCCCGGTCCGCGACATGGTCCGCGCCAAGCGCGCCATGCAGGGCAAGCGGACCCGCCTCATCGGGCCGAACTGCCCGGGCCTCGTCACCCCTGGTCGCGGCGACAAGTCGCACGGCGGTTGCCGCATCGGCATCGCCCCCGGTTACATCCACAAGCGCGGCAAGGTCGGCGTCGTCTCCCGCTCCGGCACCTTGACCTACGAAGCCGTCTGGCAACTGACCTGCAAGGGCCACGGCCAGTCGACCTGCGTCGGCATCGGCGGCGACCCCGTCAATGGCACGTCCCACCTCGACGTCATCAAACTCTTCAACGATGACCCGGAAACCGAAGCCATCATCATGATCGGTGAAATCGGCGGCAACGCCGAGGTCGAAGCCGCCCGCTGGATCAAGGCGAACTGCAAGAAGCCGGTCGCTGGCTTCATCGCCGGCGCCACGGCTCCCGCTGGTCGCCGCATGGGCCACGCCGGTGCCGTCATCGGTGGCGCCGAAGACACGGCCGAAGCCAAGATCAAGATCTTCCGCGAGTGCGGCATCTCGGTCGCCGAAACCCCCTCGGACATGGCTGACGCCCTGCTCCGCGTGTGGCGGGGCTGAGGCACGTCACGGAATCGTCACCCCAAAGGCCCGGCAACGGGCCTTTTTTTATTTTGTGTTATCGAGCGGCCCCCGCACTGTCCCCCGCATGTGGTACTACCAACAAGGCTCCAACCGAATGGGCCCCATCGACGAAGCGACGATCCGCGGCTTGCTGACCAGCGGGCAGATCTCCATCGACACCTTGGTCTGGACGACGGGCATGTCCAGCTGGGTGCCCCTCCAACAGTCGTCGCTCGGCGCCGGCCTCCCGACCCCGCCGAACGCCGTACCGACCTACCCGCTGCCCGCGCAAGGCAACCCTGACGCCAAGGACCGTGTGATCTACGTGCTGCTGGCGGTCCTCCTCGGTTTCGGCATCCACAACTTCTTCGCGGGTTACAATAATCGCGCGATCATCCAGCTGCTCGTCTCCCTCCTCACTTGCGGCCTTGGCTGGTTCCCTATGTGGATCTGGGGCATCGTTGAAGCGTGCACCGTCACGAAGGACGCCAACGGCGTGAACTTCAAGTAAACCATTCTCCAACCCAAACACACCATGACCGATAACATCCCAGCGAATACCGCTCCCAAAAGCCGTGTAGCCTACATCCTTCTTGCCTTCTTCCTTGGCGGTTGGGG
>CALQIY020000002.1 GCA_943330755.2 Opitutus sp. GAS368 | reverse complement strand
TTCTCGAGGACGACGCCGAGGCGCGAACGCTTCTCGCCGGTCTTCTTGTCTTCCCACTGGTCGAGCTTGAGGCGGCCTTCGACGAGGATACCGGAACCTTTGCCGCAATACTTGGCGATGATTTCAGCCTGCTTGCCGTAGCTCTCGATGTCGACGTAGGTGACTTCCTCGCGCTTTTCGCCTTCCTTGGTGGTGTAGGCGCGGTTGACGGCGAGGGAGAACTTGGTGAGGGCCTGGCCAGAGGGCAACGCCCGCGCTTCCGGATCGCGGGTCATATTGCCGGCGAGGATCACGCGATTGAAGGACGAGGCCATGGTCGTTCGGAGACGGGAAGGGCTTAGGCGCGGACCGACTGCACGAGGATGCGATCCACGGTGCGGTCGAGGCGAAGCTTGTCGGCGAAGGCGGTCGGGGCGGTGACCGGACCTTCGAAGTGGAACTGGACGTAGAGCCCGGAGAGGAACTTGCGGTCGACGGCGCGGCTGAACTCGCGCTGGCCGAGGTTTTCGACCTCGGTGACCTTGCAGTCGACGGACTTAAGGATTTCCTTCAGGCGTTCGATAGCGGCCTCGGGAGCCTCGGCGGAACCGCGGAGGTCGAGGATCAGGCTGACGCGGTAGGCGCGGCGAATCGTGGCGGTGGTCATGGTAATGGTGGTTTTCTGTTGGTGAAGTTTTGGGCGGCCGGGAGGCCGCGGGAAATCAGGGTTTCTAGTCCTAAGAGGAAGTCAGGGGTAGCTTGGTGGAGGCGCTGCAGGTCTTCGGCCGGGAATTTGCCGAGCACATGGTCGGCGAGGTCTTGGGCGGGGTGCCGCTTGGGACCGATGCCGAGACGGGCACGAACGAACGCTTCGCCGAAATGCTGGATGCAACTGGCGATGCCGTTGTGACCAGCGGCGGAGCCACCCAGGGAAAGTCGCATTTGGCCGGGCTCGAAGGCGATATCGTCGTGAAGGACGACCATTTCGGCGGCGGGGAGGCGATGGAAGTGGAGGAAGGCGGCCAAGGGTTCGCCGCTCAAGTTCATGAACGACTGTGGCTTGACGAGGAAGACCTGCCGACCACCGAAGGTGGTCTTGGCCACGGCGGCCGGAAAACGGCTTTCGTGCTTCCACTCCGCGCCAGCCTTGGTGGCCAGCGCATCCAGGATGATCCAGCCCGCATTGTGGCGGGTGGCGACGTATTCCTTGCCGGGATTGCCGAGGGCGGCGATGACCGAGAATACCATCTGACTTCAAAGAACAGGTGCCGGGGACGCCCGGCGCGGAAATTACTTCTTGGCGGCCGGAGCAGCAGCCGGGGCAGCGCCAGCGGCCGGAGCCGCGGCACCCGCAGCCGGAGCGGCAGCACCTTCGGCGCCCGCGGCCGGAGCGGCAGCGGCGGCTTCGGGAGCGGCTTCTTCTTCGGCCATTTCGGAGCAGACCACGACGACACGGGCAGGGTCGCCAGGGAAAGTGATGCCGGCCGGGGCCTTGAGGGCACCGACGTGGATGGACTCGTTGACCTTCAGCTCAGTCACGTCGACTTCGATGAACTCGGGGAGATCCTTCGGCAAACAGCGGACATTGACGGTCTGGGAGACGATCGCGAGGGTGCCGCCATCGGTCTTCACGCCATAAGCCTCGCCGACCACGCGGATCGGGATCGCGGCGCTCATCGGAGCGTTCGGGTCGATCTGCTGGATGTCGATGTGGAGGAACTTCTGGGTGATGGGGTGACGCTGGAACTCCTTGATGATGGAGAGCATCTTCTTCCCTTCGAGGGTGAGCTCGATGAGGGCGGCAGCGGTGCCCTTGGCACGCATGAGGTCACGGAACTTCTCCTGTTCGACGGAAACGCTGTGATTGCCGGCAGGACCATAGATGATGGCCGGAATGGAACCCGCGTTGCGCATACGACGGGAGTGGCCACGGCCAAGGTTCTGACGATTGGAGACGGTGAGACTGAGCTGCTTCATGGTGTGTAAAGGTCTTTGGGATCCTAGTAAGTCGCGGGCCCGCGTTGTGCGGCCGTGCCTTGCCTAGGGAAAGGAGGGTCGAACTTGAGAAGCCCGGCCACGGAAGCAAGCGGGAAATTAAAAGGGGGCTTCCCTCGCGGAAAACCCCCTGAAAAGCCTGAATTAAGCCCCGGGCTTAGTTATAGGTGGCCAGCCAAGCAGCGATATCGGCCACATCCTGAGCCGTCAGCCCAAGTTGATCGGACGAAAGCATCAGGGAACGGTTCAGCTTGGACTGTCCCGCGATACGGTTCTTGGGGACGAGCTGGGAGACGCCGCCCGCCGACTTGACGACGACCGGGTCGTTATTGGACTGGATGAGGCCGTCGATCTGACCGCCCGCCTTGAGCTTCAAGGTCGAGCCTTCATAGCCGAGCGCGATGCTCGCCGAGGGCTCCACGATGGCCGTGACCACCGATTCGATGCCTTGGCGGGCCGCGAAACCACGGAGCTCGGGGCCATAGCTCGGGCCGTTGGCCCCGACTTGGTGGCACATCGTGCAACGCTGGACGAGTTCCCCACCCTTGGTGGCGTCGCCCTTCTTAGAGAGCACGTCCTGGACCGTATAGGTGGCCTTGGGGGCCTCGGGGACCGGGGCCGGGACTACCGTGACCTTGGCTTCGTCGTAGACGCCGGCCTTCTTCAGTTCGGAGCGAATATCGAAGGCCGACCAAGTGCCGGTCATGCGCATCAGGGCCCAGGTGGCGGCTTCCCCCTTCACCGGCGAACCTTCCGCGGCGAGTTTGATCATGGCGAGGGCGGCCTCCTTCGACTCGACGAACGAGAGGGTCTCGGTCGCCAACGTCCGCTGGGCAGCGGGGACCTTCTGGCCGCTGGCCTGCGCGGCGAGCTCGTTCACCATCTCCGGCGTGTGCAGCACCCAAGCGATGCGGGCCACGTGGGTCGGCCAGGTTTCGCCGTTCTTGACGTAAGCCGCCTTCACCGCCGCCCAGACCGCCGACTCCTTGCCGGCGGAACCGATGCCAAAGGCGGCGACGGAATTCTTGTCGGTCACGTCGAGGTGCTTGGCGAGTTCGACGAGGATCGGCACGGCCTTATCGGCGGCGACGGCGTGGAGCGAAGTGGCCACGTCGCGACGGACGGCGACATCGGCGTCGGCGGCCAGCGCCGCCGAGGCGGCGAGGACGTCGTGGTTGGCGCGGCGCAGGGACTGGAACGCGAGGCGGCGGTTGGCGGGATTGGCGTCCTTCAGGAGTTCCTTGGTGCGGGCGACGCCTTCGTCACCCAGGTAAGGCAAGAGCCACACGGCGCGCGCGGCGACGAAGGGATTCGGGTCCTTGGCGAGTTCGAGCACCGCAGGCAGGGCCTTGGCGCCGAAGCCCTTGGCGGCGTTAAAGCCGAGGTGACGAACATTCACCGCGGGGCTGCGCAAAGCCTCGACCGCGCCAGCCGGACTGGCGAGGTCGAGCTTGGGGATGACGGACTTGAAGCCCTTCGGAGCGATGCGGTAGATCGCGCCCGTGCAGGTGTCATCGAGCGTCTGGTGCCCACCCACGCGCGTGTCGAACCAATCGGCGACGTAGATCGCCCCATCGGGGCCGACGGCGACATCGGACGGACGGAACCAGATGTGCTCACCGCTCTTGCCCGGGGTCTTGATGCGATGGAAGTCGGTGCCTTCGAATTCGCGCGTCGGATTCGAAGTGATAAAGTCCTTACGCGTGGCCTCACTGAGCGCGAAGGCGCCCTTCTGGGGCTGCAGCTTGTAGCCGAAGATCGTGTTGCGGGATGGTTCGCAATTCAACAGCGTGCCGTTCCACGCGGCCCCGAGTGCGCCGTTTTCGTAGATGGCAACCCCCGTCGGCGAACCCGAGCCGTAGACGTCGCCGACGTCCATGGTGTCGGGGTCGTCCTGGCGCCAGTGGGCGCGCGGCGTCGGCTGGCCGGGGCGGCGCACGGAGTTGTAGCTCGTGGCCTTCGGCGTGGTGTAGCCGGCGGTGCCGTACTCGAGGACGTACGACGTGCGGCAGCTGCTGGAGTCGTCGTTGTCGCCCTGGAAGAGGTCGCCGAAGGAAGACGGGAAGTGCTCGAAGCTGTTGCGGTAGCCGTTCCCGATGATTTCGACGCCCGTGGCGTCGGGGTTCATGCGCGCGGAAAAGCCGGAGGACCAGACGAAGCCGTCATCGCTTTTCGCGCCGGCGGTGGCCTTGGGGTCGAAGGGCCAAGCGCCCCCGCGTTGGTCGACATAACCGGAACCGACGCGGTAGGTCTTGCCCGACTTGTCGGTGAACGAGCCGCCGCAATTGCCGGAATTCAGGTAGAGCTTGCCGTCCGGACCAGCGACGATCGCGTGCAGCGAGTGGTCATGGTCCTGGCCACCGAAACCGCCCAGGATCACTTCGCGCTTGTCGACCGCGGGGTCGAATTTGCCGTCGCGATTCACATCGGTGAACTTGATGAGGTCGGGGGCGTGCGAGACAATCACGACGTTATCGAAGACCGCGATGCCCAGCGGAGAGGTCCAACCGGCGTCCTGCACGAACGTATGGACGGTGTCGGCCTTGCCGGCGCCCTTGCTGTCGCTGAGCACCACGACGCGGTCGCCTTCGGGGCGACGCTTGCCGCCCTTGTTGTAGACGCGGTAGTTGACGCCTTCGGTCACCCACACCCGGCCTTGAGCATCGATGTCGAGGTTCGTGGGATTGGCCAGCATGGGCGAGCGCGCCCAGAGCGTGACTTCCAAGCCCTCCGGAACCTGGAAGAGGTTGAGCGAAACGGAACCCCCTTCGGAGGGCGCGTATGGTTGGGGGGCGGCCGAAAGGGAAACGGCGGCCATCAGGAAGAAGGCGAGGCGGGGCATACCTCGATAACAAGACCCTCTGCGGAAAGTTCCAGCCTAACTTATCAATCGGGAGCAAATCAGGCCCACCAGGACCGGAGCGTCGCCAAGTCCGCCCGCGAAGCCTCGATGGCGCGTTCCAGATAGCCGGCTTCGCCGATGGCCCCCTTGAGGTACTCCACATGCAGGCAGACCGGTCCTTGGTAGCGCGCGGCCTTCAGCATCCGGACGTAGCCGGCATCGATGAGACCGTCGGCGAGCGGGCAGGATTCCACCACCCGCCCCTTCCAGCGGAAGTTCTTGAAGTAAGCCATGGCCAGACGCTCGCGGGCCAAGGCCACTTGGTTCGGCCAAGACAGGCCGCCCTCGACGGTCGCATGCAAGATGTCGAAACTCCAAGCCAAGTCGGCCGGGGGGTACTCGCGCATGAGTGCGTCCATGTCCCAGACCGCCGCCCCGACATGCTTGGCCCCCGAGTGGTTCTGGTAACAAGGCTGGATGCCGATTTCTTTGCTGAGCGCGACGAGGTCGCGCAAGCGTGGCTTGATCTCGTCCAGTTGCACCCGCAAAGGCTTGTCGGCGGAATAGGTATACCAGTTCAGGCGGTAGCGCTGGATGCCCAAAGCCTTGGCCGTCCGCAGGACGGCCTCGGTGCGCGTGGCGTCGCTGACGGCATTGATGCCGGTGGTCAGCATCGAAATCGCGATGCCATGGGCGGCCAGCGCTTCGACGAGTTTAGGCAACTCACCCTCGACTTGCGCCGGGAGCACATGCCCACCGGGACGGACCGGAGCCTCGATGCTCGTGACCCCGATGCGCGCGACGGCGGCGGCCAACTCGCGATGCGACAGGCCGACCAGATGCTTCGTGAAAAGACTGATTTCCGGGCCGCCGCCAATGCCCGCCGACGCCGCCACCGCGGGCCCGGCCCACAAGCCCGCCAACGCGGCGCTCGTCGTGCGCAGGAAATCGCGGCGCGTCGTCATCGCCCCTTACTTCTTCGGGGCGAGGCGCTTCAGTTGACCGGACAGCGTGACGAAGAGGACGTCGCCATTGACGGGGTCGTGACCGAAGCCTGCGATCGTCATGTCCTTGGCGATGACTTCGCCCGTCCATTTTCCGTCCTGCTCCTTGATGGCGAGCAAACGGCCCGAGGCATAGTCGCCGAAGACGTAAGCGTCACGGATGGCGGGGATGCGCTCGCTCCGGCAAAAGACGCCGCCGGTCACGGAGCTGCCGACCTTACGGTCGTACTCGTAGATGGGAGCGACATAGGCGGAAGCCGGGGCCAACTTCGCCGGGGCCTGCTTGGCGCTCGCATCCTTTTTATTATAAACGTGGTTCCCTTCGATCTCGCTCCAACCGTAGTCGCCCCCGGCGGTAAGGATGTCGATTTCCTCGTAGAGGTTCTGGCCGACGTCGCCGGTGAAGCAGGCCCCGGTCTTGGGGTCGAAGGAGAAGCGCCACGCATTCCGGAGCCCCGTCGCCCAGGTCTCGGTCCGGACGGACTTCGGGTCGAGGGGCTGGCCGCGGTGGGTCGTGGCCTTCACGAAGGGGTTGTCGGCCGGGACGGCATAGAAGGCTTCACCCTTGGCGTCCACCGGTACCGAAGCATGGGGATTCGGAGCCAGGTTGCCGGGGCGCTTGTCGACATCGATGCGGTAGACGGCGGCATGGAAGCCCTTGTTGATGAAGCCAGCCGTGTTGAAGGCGTCGCCCCCTGCGCCACCATCGCCGCAACTGAAGTAAAGGTAGCCATCGGGCCCGAAGTGGAGATCCCCGCCGTTATGATTGGAGGCGGGGTCGGCTTGGGTCAGCAAAGGCTGCTCGGAATCGGCATCGATCTTGAAGGGCTTTTCCTTGGAAACCAGGAAGCGCGAGACGCGCTGATGGAGCTTGCCGTTAATCTTAAGACTATAATAGACAAAGACTTGTCCGTTCTTTTCCACGTTCGGATGAACCGCGAGACCCAGGAGGCCGCACTCCCCGCCGGCCTCGAACTTCCCCTCCTTCACTTGCAGTTGAAAGACCGCGCGCTTGGTCGGCTGGCCTGACTTGAGCCCTTCAACCAATTGAATCTTCCCGCCGAGGAAGCTCCCCTTGCCCGCGGGATCGGGGTCGCCCTTTTCGACGACGAAAAAGGCGTCGGTGCGACCGGGGAAAGGGGTGATCGCCACCGGGAGGCTGAAGCTGATTCCGGGATAAGCCTGTTCGACCGCGACCAAGTCAGCGGCGCGAAGCGGAGCCGTGGCGAGGACGGCCGCCAACAGAATCGTGGAGAGGGTGGAAGGCTGCATGGGAGTCAGGGGTAGGTGGTCTTATGACAGACACCACGACCGACGAAAAGTTTTTTCGAAATGCGCGGCGGACCCGGGGGCGGCCAGCAACCTTGCAAATACCTTTATTTTTCGCTGGTTTTCAGCACACACTTCGATACTAAATAGAACCGCATCACTGCACACCAACCCATAAACACCATGTCCAAAGCCCTCACCAAGTCCCAAATCGCCGCTGCTATCGCCGAGAAGGCCGAGATCAGCAAGAAGCAGGCCGTCGCGATCCTCGAGATCATCGCCGCCCTCGCCTACAAGAACGCGAAGAACTCCTTCACGCTCCCCGGCCTCGGCAAGCTCGTCCTCGTGCACCGCAAGGCTCGCCAGGGTCGCAACCCTGCCACCGGCGAAGTCATCCAGATCAAGGCCAAGAAGGTCGTGAAGTTCCGCGTGGCCAAGGCCGCGAAGGACGCGATCCTCGGCGCCAAGTAATCTTCGATTACAGCTGCCACCAGAGGCGCCTCGCAAGAGGCGCCTCTTTTGTTTGGTGCGGGGCATAACCCGTGACGGTTTTTCTTGCGAGCGACCGAGGGAGCGGAATGAATGCTGACACGCAAGCCGCCCGGGTGGCGAAATGGCAGCCGCAGCGGACTCAAAATCCGCCGCCCTCTAAAGGCGTGAAGGTTCGAGTCCTTTCCCGGGCACTTGCGTGAAGGTTTCGCCGCGGCTCACGCCGCGGCGAACCACCATGCGCCCGCCCCCGCGAGCAAGCCGAGGCCGCCCATCAGCAACGCGGCGCACCCACGGTTCGCCAAGCGTTCGCGGTACGAGAGACCTGTGCCCGGCACGCCCACCGTCCCATCGACACGATCCTTGCGCACGTTGAGCGTCGCTCCCGGCCGACCGACGGAAGCGGAGACACCCGTCTTCGAGACGTTGATCTTCAGGAAGCGTCCCAACGCGACGACCCTGCGGAAACGAAAGGAACCCATACCTGCTTTAGAGAATATAAGAAGCGGCCGACCGCGAGCGCTTTTCGCCGGGACACTGCGGGATTGCGCGGCGCGCGCGGGCCGCTAGCTTGGCACCCATGCTCCTCGTGTTCGCCGCCCTCAGTTTGGCCGCCGCCAGCGGCGACCTGCCGCCGGCGCCCCCGCGCGTCACCTTGATGACCATCCCCGGGCGCGAGGTCTGCGCGCTGGCCTACGACGTGAAGCGGGTCGATCTTCCGCTCGCCAAGCAACGGGAACTCGCGGCGGCCCTGGAAGCCGCGCAACTCGACGACCTGCTCGCCGCGCACCTGCGGCTGCGCACGGCCCTCGCGGCGGCCAAGAAAGCCGACGGCGACCAGGCCGAAGCCGCCCAGGCTGCTGCCCGGGAAAAAGAGCGTCACCAGAAACAAGCGGGCGAAGTGGACCGCGCGGAAAAACAGGTGGAGACCGCCAAGCAAAGGGTCGAGACCGCGCAACGCCGCCGGGAAGACGCCAAGACCATCGATGGGTATCGCGCCACCCTGACCGCCAGCAACAATCGCCTGAGCACCGAAAGGCGCCAGTTGGCCCGCGCCAAGGAACTGCTGCAGCTGGCGGAAGGCCGCGCCAAAGAAGCCGCCCAAGCCGAGTCCTTGGTGCAGAAGAGCTATCAGGCGGCCGCCGCCGATTACGCCAAGGCCGCCGCGACCTCCGAGCCCGCCCTGCGCAAACTCCGCGCCGCGGCCGGCGTGCCGGAGCCCAAATAAGGCCGGCCCGGCCTATGACACAGGTCCCGCCTCCCTGGGACTTGCCTTTTCGCGGCCACCGGCCAAGGTAAGCCCCGTTCCTTAACAGACGCATCACGAGCAAAGCAGCCCCCTGCCTTGCACCAACCGAGCCTTCCCGGCCACGGTGGTTTTCAGGATAACCATCCTGAGATGAGGACCGAAAGGTCACAATTCATCCTCCCCCCGGAGTCGATCGTGCTGCGTGCCGCCTTCCACCACACGCCATGATCAACACCACCGACACCGCTCCCACCGCCCCGCGCCTCTCGATTCGCGTGCAGGGCGAAAACCCGTTGCACCATCTCTGGAACAACAACGGCACCTGGTGGATCCATTACACTATCCACCCCGATGCCTGCACGAAGGCCCGCGTCCGCCGTTCGTTGCGGACCCCTGACCTCGCCACGGCGATCCAACGACGCGACGCCATCCTCGGCGGCTTGCCGCACGCGCCGCGGCCGGCCGGCACGGCTCAGTAGAACTCGACGATGTATTCGAGTTTCGGGCTCCGCCAGCCTTTGACGGGCAAGGAAACGCCCAAACGCTGGCCGCGCTTCGGCACGACCTCGGGCCGGAAGATCACGCACTGCGCGATGCCCATGCCCTCGCGACTTACCCGCACATCCGTCAACTTGAGTTCCTTGAGGCCCTTGGTGTCCTGCGGGAAACGGTCGGTGCCGCCCAGCAGGTAAACCTTCACTTCCGGATTATCCTCCACGCGATAGCGTCCGGGATCGAGCGAGATGCTCCACGCGGCCCGACTGGGCCAATAGGCGAGCGGCCAAAAACCCGCCGCCGGAAAACAGACGATGTGCTCGCCCTTCCCCGCCGCGTTGCTCGCATCCATCGACCACATGGCGGAGTAGCCACGGACCTGACCAAACCCGGTGGCCCCCAAGGCGGGATTCAGGCACCAGCGACGGTGCCCCACCCGCGCGACATTGGATGCATCGCTGTCATCCATGTAGCCGTTGACGGAACCCGTGAGGCCGTCGGGACCGGAAGACCAGAAGAGGTTCGAGTGCGAGGTGCCTTCGTAGCCTTTCTTGTAGACCAATTCATCCATGCCCGCGGGCTTCGCGGGCGTGTGCTCGATGCGGCCGATCACGCTGCAGAGATAGGCGCCAAATTTGCAGGTCAGGTTGTACTCCTCCGTGAGCACGACGTCCGCCTCGAGCCCGCACAGGTAGCGGTAGCCGTTCAGACGGAGCAGTTCGGCCCGCGCGCGCTTGAGCTCATCGGGCTTGATGACCAGGTCGTTCACGACGGCCTTCGGGCCCTTGCCATCCTTGGACCTGTCGGTGCCCACCGGCGCCTTGGGCGCGTCGGGGGCGGTCCGGGCTTTCGTCTCCAGAGCCTTGAGGCCGGCCTCGATCTCCGCCCGCGTCCGCTTGGCGGTCGCATCCGGCGAGACCGCGGCGCCGAGCGTGGCGGCGAAACAACCGAGCAGCAGGAGGCAACGCATGGGACGCAGCTGACCGCGGGCTTAGAAACGCGCTCCGGCGCGCGCGGCGAAACCCCACGTCGCGGCGGTCTGGAAGACACCTTGCGTCTCGCCGGCGTGCACGAAGGAATGCCGCGAGAACGCGACCCACTCGAAAGAACCTTGGACGAACCAGGTGCCGCTCGGCTCGAGGAATTGGGTGACCCCGATGCGCAGCGGCACTTCCCCGATGGAAACGGCCCGACTGCCATAGACCGAGCTGTCGACCAAGCGGAAGGTCAGCGTCTCATACATGACCGAGAGATCGATGCGCGTGGCCTTATCCTCGGTGAGGTAACCGCGGATGATGAGGCCATTCTGGAGGCCCGTGGCCCGCAGCTCGACCTCCGCCGCCCGGCAGGGCCGCCAGACCGCCTTGAGATAAGGTATCGGCAGCACCCCCGCCTCGAAGCGATCCTGGAGCATCACGCCTAAGGCGATGTCGGTCTCGGCATCGGGTCGCCAACGGGCGGCGCCGCCGAACCCCCAGCGAAAGCCGCGCGACAGGCCGACCCCTTCTTCATGGGCCGACTCCAAAGCGTAGATCGTCTGAACGGCGTACTTGGCGTTCCAATCCCACTGCTTGAAGCCGGTGAGCATCAAGTCGGTCGTGGCGCCGTAGGCTTGGTCCGAACCTTTGATGCTTCCGGTGAAATCGTTTTGGTAGCGATAGTACTCGAAGTCGACCGCGGCGGTCGGGGTGGCCCAAATGACTTCGGCGCCGGAACGCGAGCGTCCGAAGGTTCCGCTCACGGGGCCGGCGTGGTTGACCATCTCCGCGCTGCGGGTCTGCCCATCGACCATGACCATCCAGGGCTTCACGGGGGCCTCCGCCGCCGCTAAAGCCGTAAAACCGACTGCCGAAAGTAAGGCAAGATGCGTAAGTTTAGACATTATTTATGCAGAAAAAAATATGGTGGTGGGGAAACCTTCGAAAGCAAGCGACTAGCAAACGCTGTATAAAAATTGGCACATATCTTGCTCATAAAATCGCACTATGCTCGTTTCTATCGCTGCCACCACCGTCACCGCGGGTGACAACGCCTGGGTCCTCATCAGCGCCGCCTTGGTTTTGCTGATGTGCATCCCCGGGCTCTTCCTCTTCTACGGCGGCCTCGTTCGGACCAAGAACGTCCTCTCCGTCGCCGCCCAGTGCTTGGCCCTCACCGCCATGGGCCTCCTGCTCTGGTGGGCCTGCGGATACTCCTTGGTCTTCGGCAAGAACCTGCAGGGCTCCTTCCTCGGCCATCTCTTCGGCGGCACCGAGCACCTCGGCTTTGCGGGCATCGGCGTGGAGGCGAGCGCCTACGAAGGGCGCATCTCGGCGGGCAGCTTCGCGCTCTTCCAGGCCATGTTCGCCGCCATCACGCCGGCCTTGATCATTGGGGCCGTCGCCGAACGCATGAAGTTCTCGGCCGTGATGCTCTTCTCCCTCCTCTGGACCATCGGCGTGTATTATCCGGTGGCCCACGCCGTCTGGGGGCAGACAGGCGACTTCGCGGGCTTGGCCAATCCGAATGCCGCCTTCAAGGCCGCGGACTTCGCCGGCGGCATCGTCGTGCACATGACTTCCGGTTGGTCGGCCCTCCTGCTTTGCATCATGGTCGGGCCCCGCGCGGGCTTTGGTAAGCGCGCCATGACGCCGCACAGCATGGTGCTTTGCGTGCTGGGTACGGGCCTGCTGTGGGCTGGCTGGTATGGCTTCAATGCCGGCTCCGCCCTTGCCGCTGACGGCGTCGCCATCCAAGCCTTCCTGACCACGACGCTCGGCGCCGCCACCGCGACGCTCGTCTGGGCCATCGTCGAAAAACTCCATCGCGGGAAACCTTCCGTGCTCGGGCTCTGCTCCGGCGCGATCGCCGGCCTCGCCACCATCACGAATGCAGCGGGCTTCGTTTCGGGCAGTTCCGCGGTTCTCATCGGGGCGCTGGCGGGGGCCATCTCCTACTGGGCCTGCTCCGTCCTGAAAGGTAAGCTCGGCTACGACGATGCCTTGGATACCTTTGGCGTGCACGGCATCGGTGGCACCTTGGGGGCACTCGCCACCGGCCTCTTGATGAGCTCGTCCGTCCATGCGGCCGGCGGGGCGCTCACCACCCAAGGCCTGCTGCAAGGCCAACTCCTGGCGATGCTCCTGTGCGTGCTTCTTTCCTTGGCGGTCACATGGCTGATCGCGAAATTCGTGGCGAAGACCATCGGCCTGCGCCCCACCGAAGAAGAAGAAGCCCAAGGGTTGGACATCGCGGACCACGGCGAAGAGGGATATCAGCACAATTAAGCCCGGCCGCGCGGCGGCGGCCCGCTCGACCGCCCCCTGATTGCTTGAAAAGAGGCAAGCACGGGTGGGGGCTGCGTCGGATTTTAATCAAAAATGCGAGGGGGGCGTTTCCCCGCACGGTTGGCACGACCGTTGCGATAGGGGGAATGCCATGAACTCCCTGCTTCGCACACTCACCATCCTCGCTCTCGCGGCGGCGCCCTACTGGGCGACGGCTGCGGACAGCGCTCCCGCCACGCCAGCCGCCCCCGCCGCTGAAGCGGCCAAGACTCCCCCGCCCCCGCCGGCCCCGACCCTGGAACAGCGCATCGCGGGTCTCGAGGCCTATCTCGGCAATGGCGACCCCTCGGCCGTCCTGAAAGATGCCAAGGGCACGATCCCGGCGGGCCTCACCACTCCGGCCGCCAGCTCCACGGGCCCAGGCCACAACGGCTTCATGATGATCTGCGCCGCCTTGGTGCTCTTCATGACGCTCCCGGGTCTCTTCCTCTTCTACGGCGGCTTGGTCCGTTCGAAGAACGTCCTCTCCGTCGTCGCGCAGTGCTTCGGCTTGGCGGGTCTCGTCACCATCCTCTGGTGGGCCGTCGGCTACTCGCTCGTCTTCGGTAAGAGCTTCGACGGCACGCTGCTCGGCCACATCTTCGGCGGCAGCGAGTTCTTCTTCATGAATGGCGTCACCTCGGCGCCGAACACGGATTACGCCTACTGGATCTCCCAGAACGTCTTCTCCATGTACCAGCTCATGTTCGCGATCATCACCCCGGCCCTCATCGTCGGAGCGGTCGCCGAACGCATGAAGTTCTCCGCGCTGATGGCCTTCATGACGGCCTGGATGTTCCTCGTCTACTTCCCGATGGCCCACGCCATCTGGGGCATCACCGGTGACATGAACGGCGTCTGGAACGCCAAGGCCACGATCAAGGCCATCGACTTCGCGGGCGGCACCGTCGTCCACATGACCTCGGGTTGGTCGGCGCTCCTCCTCTGCATCATCCTCGGACCGCGCCTCGGCTTCGGCAAGAAGTCCATGAGCCCGCACAGCATGGTCCTCTGCGCCATCGGTACGGGCATGCTCTGGGTAGGTTGGTACGGCTTCAACGCCGGCTCGGCCCTCGCCGCCGATGGCGTCGCCGCGCAGGCCTTCACCACGACGACCCTCGCCGCCGCCGTGGCCGCCTTCACCTGGGGTGCCCTCGAGTGGATCCTCCGCAAGCACGCCAGCGTCCTGGGCATCTGCTCCGGTGCCGTCGCCGGTCTCGTCGTCATCACTCCCGCCACGGGCTTCGTCTCGACCACGGGTGCGGTCATCATCGGCGTCCTCGCCGGCGTGGTGCCCTTCCTCGCGGTGGTTTACCTGAAGTCCAAGCTCGGCTACGACGACGCCCTGGACACCTTCGGCGTCCACGCGGTCGGCGGTACCTTGGGTGCCATCCTGACCGGCATCCTCGCGACGGTCGATGCCAACGCCAACTTGGCCACCAACCTCAAGGACGTCGTGGGCCAGACGCTCCTCACCGAGCAGTTCAAGGCGATCGGCGTCACCCTCGTGCTCTCCCTCGTCGCCACGGCCATCATCGCCTACGCGCTGAAGGCCACCATCGGCCTGCGCCCGACCGAAGAAGACGAATCCCGCGGTCTGGACATCTCGGACCACGGCGAAGAAGGCTACAACCACAACTCCTGAGCTCCCCGCGAGGGAGTCAGGCCTCCAGGCCGCCCAGCAACGGGCGGCCTGTTTTTTTGCTCCCACGGAACCAATGCCCCCACCGGGTGTTAACAAACCATGTTAAAAGATTGCCAGGCCGGCCGATGCTGACACCTTGCTGTCTATAAAAGAAATCTATGTTAAAAATCTCAGCCCAAATAGGAGACGAGTTCCTCGGCACCGCCGAAGAACTCGCCCTGCATGTCTCGGAGAAACTGCAGAAACTGGGGTTTGGCGATCGCCACCGGGCGACCGAACGCCTCGTCCGCTTCTACACGTACGAAAACCTCATTTCCAAGCCCGAACGGGCCAACGACGACCGCCGCAAAGCCAACTACGGCAGCCTCCAGGTGCGCCAATTGCTGCTCGCGCGCCTGTTGGCCGAACGCGGCTGGGAACTCGACCGCATCCGCAATCTCCTGAAGGACAACGCCCACGTCGATAAGCTGAACAAGCTGATCGATGAATTAGCCCAGCCCAACGAGGCCGAACGCCTGTTCTTCCGGACGGCCTCGCCCCAGGCCCCCGAAAGCCACGCACGCGTGGCCTCGATGCGGCAGAACCGCCATTATAGCGTCGCCGCCTTTGAGTCCGATATGGTCAGCGAACCCGACGCCGGCGCTCCCGCCGCCCGGAAAAGCCGTTTCGCCAACGAGGCTTTCCAGCAGCTCCGCGATCTTTCCGAATCGCCGATGCCCGCGATCCAGTTCCGCAAGCTGGTCATCAAAGAATCCATGCGCCCGGACCTGGAGCCCGAAGTCCGCGAGTTATTCCAACAACTGCTGGCCTTCCACCCCACCTCGCGGGGCGAAGAACCGAAGCGCGAAAGGTGGACGCGCCTGCGCCTAGCCCACTGGTGCGAAGCCTCCTTCCACATCGACAACCGGGGTCGTCCCAGCGAAGAGGAACTCGACGAAATCGTCGAAAAGTTCCGCAAAGCATTGAAAGATAGTTATTTAAGAGTTTAAACCATATTTATGACAGTATCTTTCGGGTGTTAATAACAAAAAAGATACTCTGGCGGTGTTGACAGTTTAATGGGTGTGTGCATGGTAGTCGATGAATGATCGCTCCTATGCACTCCCCCACCATCGAAATCCTGCCTTTGAAAAAGGGCTTCCTCCGTGCCGCCGCTGAAGCGACGCACGTCCTCGTCCGTCTCGTCGCTCCGGCCCAGCCCGTCACCGAGAACGCCGCGGCCGCCCAACGCGCCCCGCTCGACCTTGCCTTGGTCATCGACCGCTCCGGGTCCATGAGCGGCGACCCGCTCAAGGCCGCCCTCGAAAGTTCGGTGCGCATCATCCAGGGCCTGCGCCCGGATGACCGTATCGCGGTCATCGCCTTCGACGACGCCATCCAAGTCGTCCAGCCGTTGATCGCCGTCGGCGATGCCCACGACTTGGCCAACCGCGTCCGCCTGATCGAGTCGGGTGGTTCCACGGCCCTGTTCGACGGCTGGCAGGAAGGCGTCAAGCAGCTCGCCCCATTCGTGAAGAAGGAGCGCATCGCCCGGGTCATCCTCCTGACCGATGGACAAGCCAACCACGGACTCGTCGATGAGGCGAAGATCTGCGAACACGTATCCAAGGCCGCCGGCGCCGGGATCACGACTTCCACGGTCGGCCTGGGCCACGGCTTCAACGAATCCCTCCTCACGGGCATGGCTAAAGCCGGCGAAGGTGCCGCCAACTTCGGCCAGACGGCCGATGACCTGAGCGAAGCCTTTGAAGAACAGTTCGCCATCCTGTCCAATGGCTTCCTCCGTCAGGTCAAGGTCACGGTCCAAGGGGGCAGCGATGTCCAAGCCCGCCTGCTGGGCGAATTGCTGGAAGACGGCGTGACGCGTAGCCGCAAGCTCGGGACGTTGCCTTGGGATTCGGCGCTGACCGCCGTGGTCGAGCTGAAGATCGGCGCCAACGCGAAGGCGGATTCGTTGCTCGCGGTGAATTTCGCCGCCATCACCAAGGACGGCACGCCCGTCACCTTCGGGCCGCAGATCCTCGCGCTCGCGGAAGTCGACCTTGCGACCTTCAGCACCCTGCAGTCCGACGTGAACGTGGCGGCCGCCGTGGGTGAGGCGGTGACCGCGGAGAAGCTCGAGGTGATCGAAGCCCTCGTGCGCGACGGCGAAGTGGCCGAAGCCAAGCAGAAGCTGGCCGAACTCACCGAACAGGCCAACCTCTCCGAGTGGGCGCGCGAAAAGGTGATCTACCTCACGCGCCTCCTGGACGAAGACCGCGTCATGGCGATGAAGGAGCTGCGCTACGCCAGCCGCAACTTCACCCGCAGCATCAAGGGCAGCAACGTCGCCGAAAACTCGGAGTGCTTCAATGAGGACGTCGAGCGGGCGAAGGCGCTCTTCCTGCGCAAGAAGCGCGCGGCCGGTCGCAGCTCGGCCCCCCAGCCACCGCAACAGCCTCCGCAGGCCTAAACGGCCCGCCGAACGCAATCACCTAGCCCGGTGGGAGTAATTCCACCGGGCTTTTTGTTGCCCGCCTGCCGAAGCCGGCCAATCTGCAGGCATCGTCCCATGCCCCGTGCCCTTCGTATTAGTCTCTGGACCCTCGGTGCCCTCATCGTCCTGGCCGGTTGCGCCGTCCTCTGGATTGATTCCGAACTTAAACCCGACCCACTCGGCAAGCGCGTCGCCGCCGCCTTGGCCGATGCGAAGATCACCGGAGGCATCGGCAAAGTCTCGGCCTCATTGGACGGTTCCTTCGAAGTCCTGGGGGTCGACTTGACGCTCCCCGACGGGACCAAGGTCAAACTCGCGAGCGCGACCGGCAAGGCGGATGTCTGGGCTTCGGCCTTCGGCACCTACACGCTGGAAAAAATCACGGTGCGCGGCTTCGACCTCGACCTGTCCAACCGCCTCCCGACGAAGCCTGAAGCCACCCCGAACCCACCCGTCCCTGCCGCCACCACGACGCCCAAGCTCCCGGGCTTCAAGGTCGGGCCTTACGCTGCCAACGGGCGGGTGACTTTGGCCGACGGCCAAGAGTTGCGCTTTAGCGCCGTGGGTGAAGGCATCGACTCCGCGGGCGCCGTCAGCCTCCGCGCGGGCGTCATGTGGCCCGGGTTTAAGGTCGGGACGACCACGACGCGCCCACGCGCCGAAATCATCCTGAAGGCGCAGCTCCAACGTCCGCTGGGCGCCGCTGGCCTCGACGTCCCCAACCTCACCGACGACGTGAAATCGTTCGAGCTCAACGTCGTCGCCAAAGACGACAGCCCCCTGGCCGCCGGCGCCATGGGCCTGGAATTACGCGGGCAACATGATGCGCAAAAACCGTTGGCCTTCGCGGGCCAAGTGCTCGATGCCGCCCGCCGGCCCGCGCTCAAGTTCACGGGCACCGCCGACCAAGGTGCGCTCAACCTCGAGGCGACCCTCGACCTGGATCCGACGCGCTTCGGCATCCTCAGTTCCAGCCTGCCCGACTGCCAAGTCTCCGGCCTCATCAAGGCCCAAGCGACGCCGCTGGCCGGCACCTGGGCCGTGCAAACGGATGTAAAAGCGACGTGGACCGACCTCGCGAAATTCTCGTCCACCATCCCGCGCAACACCGCTTCGTCTTGGACGATCAAGGCCCAGGCCCGGAATGCGCCCGACGGCCTCGACGTGGAGCAGCTCGATGTCTCGGGCAACGGCATCGCGTTGGTCCTCGCCAAGCCCTTGCGCCTCACCAACGGCCAGCTCCCGACGGAGGCGGCGCTGACCTTGACGGCCCGCGACGCCAACCTCGTCTCGCTGACGCCCTTCTTGGCGATGGCCAACCTGACGGCCACCGCTGGCCGCTGGACCGGGGAAGCCGAACTAGCACTCGTCAAAGGCGAACCAACCATCACGACGGTCAAGACGCACGCGTTCGCGGGCCTGACGCTCGAGCGCGCCGGCAAAGTCCTCCTGAAAGAAGTGGATGCACAACTCCCCTTGCGCTCGGAAGGTGGCGCCATCTTCATCGCCCCGTTTTCGCTGAGCTCCGCCGCCGGGCAAATCGCGGTCGGCGATGCGGTCGTACGGCCCGGCAAAGATGGTGCATGGTCGGTCACCGCCAATGCCCAGGTCGGCATCGCCGAACTCGCGGAGCAACCGGGCTGGGAAGACCTCCCGAAGGACAAGCTCGCGGGGATCCGGGTCTTCGCCAAGACCGCCCTCGGGGCGGAGGCCGGCAAAGCCCCGGCCTTGCAAACCCTCGAAGCGCGCATCACGCGCGCCGGCGAGAACCTCCTCAACGTCAAGTTGCGCCAGCCCTTCCCGTTCTCCGGCGAAAAGCCCGCGGGCGTCCTCATCGAGGCCAGCGCCTCCAAGCTCCCGCTGGAATCGCTCGCCGCGCTGGTCCCGGGCCTGAAACTCGCCGGCAATCTGGAGCGCGCCGACATCGTCGTGGGCTTCAAGTCAGGCGGTCTTTTCATCCGCACCGAGGGAGCGCCCGTCGCCTTCATCGACACGAGCGTGAGCTGGCGCGACAAACTCTGGGTCAGTCATTGCGACCTCGCGGCCGGCTTGGACCTGAGCTTCGGCGACAAGACGAGCGTCTTGGCGTTCACCCAAGCGAAGCTGGTGAACCAGGGACGCATCTTGGCCGCCGGCGACCTTTCCTGGGGCATGGGGGAAGCGCCCACCACGATGCGCCTGCAGGGAAATTTGGGCGCGATGGCCGAGCAGCCTTTCGCCGAAGCCCTCAACCTCATCACGACCGGCAGCTACGTGGCGGCGGCGACCATCGCGCCCACCGGCGAGATCAAGGCCTCCCTCACCCTCAAGGAACTCGCGTTCAAGGACCGCGAAGGCAAGCTCAAGGCCGTCGCCCTGAGCGGCGGCTACACGCCGCAAGCGCAAGGGCTCGAAGCTTCCGGCCGTATCCGCGTCGAAGCCGACGGCGTCTCCGAAGGCCAGATCCTCGTCAAGCAGACCAAGCATGGCGAACGCACCGAGTGGAAGGTCTTGGCGGAATTCCCCAACGTGGCGGGCGACGACCTCCTGGCGGTCTTATCCAAGGCCGAAACCGAGCCCACGGATAAACCGGTCAAGCCGAACACCGCGAAAGATGCGGCGCCGCTGTGGCATAACCAGTTCGGGCAGGCGCAAGTGCGCATCGGCAAGGCCTACGCCAAAGGCATCGTCGCCCAGAATGTTTCGCTCCAGTTGGACGTCGTCGAGGAACAGGTGACCCTCTCGAAAATCCAGGGCAAGGTCGCCGAAGGCACCTTGGGCGGGGGCGGCAAGCTCACCTTCCAAACCACGACCACCGGTGGCCCTTATGCGCTGACCTCCAAGGTCACCTTGACCCAGTTTGACTTCGGCTCCGTGGCGGCCGCCTTCCCCGCCTTGCGCGAATTCGTCGACGGCAAAGCGGATGGCTGGGCCACCGCCGAAGGCGTCTCCGGCAACCTCGACGCCTTGACGGCGAAGATGAACATCCACGCGGGGCTGACCTCGAAGGGGGGCCGCATCCAAGCCTTCGGCGGCAAGGATAGCGCCATCGCCCTCACCGCCAACAAGGCGGGCGACACGGCGGAGGTCGTCGGCGGACTCGCCATCCTCGCCGGGGTACTCACCAAAAACCAGCAGCAAGGCGAGAAGGTCGCCAAGATCGGCGCGGCCATCTCCGCCGTCGGGAAACTGCAGAAATCCCTCGCCAATTTCCAATATGACAACGCCGAGTTCCTCGCTCAGCGCATGCCCGACGGCACGATCAAGATCACCAAGGCCGAAGTGGCCAATGCGGAGCTGACGCTCAACGCGCTGGGAGAAATCGGTGCCCGGACGCAACTGGGCTTCGCGGATTGGCCCTTGAGCCTTCAGGCGGATATCCGCGGCAAAGGCGATTACGCCCAGTACTTCGCCCTGCTCGGCTTTGCGGACGGCATCGCGGTGCCGGATGGTTCGACCAAAGGACCGGGCGTGAAATTCAGCGGTTCCCTGAACAACCTGCAGAACGACCTCGTCGAGCGTCTCCAGACCGCCGTGAGCAACATCCGTTCCGGCGCGAGCTACCAAGACCAGAACACGGTCCAGCCTGACCGGACGACGCCGCCGAAACCGCGCAACCCGCTCGAGTCCTTGTTCGGCAAGTGACGATGAAGCGTCCCGTCGGCACCCTCGTCCTCGCGGCGTTGCTCTTGGCCTTATTGGCTTTGGCCGCGCTGGCCTGCGGCGGCGCGGGCTTGGGCTGGGGCACCAACGGCGAGCTGCTCATGCTCCGCCTACCTCGCGTGCTGGCGGCGCTCGCCGCAGGGCTCGCCCTCGGACTCGGTGGGGCCAACCAGCAAGGCGTCTTCCGCAATCCCTTGGCGGACCCGGGGCTGACGGGCGTCTTCGGCGGGGCGCTCCTCGGCATCGCGCTGCTCTTGGCCGGGGCCACCGAATTCACCTGGCAACATCGCTGGGCCCTGCCCACCGCGGCCTTCGCGGGAGCCTTGGCGACGTCGGCCGCCTTGGTTTGGCTTGGGCGCGGTCGGTCGACCTCGAAACTCCTGCTCACGGGACTGGGACTGAATGCTTTCACGGCGGCGGGGACTTTGCTCATCGCGGCCCGCTTTCCGGAAGCGCGCGACATCTTGGTCAACGGCGCCGCCGGAGATTGGCTCGGGGCCGCCACGCTCGAACTGGCGGGGTTGCCCATCCTCGGGTGCGTGGTGGCCGCGCTCTGCTTGCTGACCCAAGCTTCGGCGCTCGACCGAATGGCCCTCGGCGAAGATATGGCCTTTTGCCTCGGCACCGACGTCGCGCAAACGCGCCGCACGGGCGTCTTGCTCACCGCCCTGGCGGCGGCCGCGGCGGTTTGCCTCGTCGGACAAGTGGCCTTCATCGGCTTGCTCGCGCCACACCTCGCGCGGGCGCTCGTGGGACCGCGGCATCGGGCCATGCTTCCGCTCGCCGGCGTGCTCGGGGCAGGGCTACTCCTGTTGGCGGACACCTTAGGCCGCTCCCTGTGGACGCAGACGCCCGTCTCCGCTGCGGCAATGACCGCACTACTCGGCGCTCCCGCCTTCGTCTGGATTGCCGCCCGTCGCCATGCGTGAAGTCCTGCTCACAGCGCTCCGCCTGTCGGTGGATTTAGCCGACCGCACGGTGCTCGATGGGATCGCGCTCGCGGCCTCCGCGGGTGAAGTCGTCGCCGTCGTCGGCGCCAATGGAGCCGGTAAGACGACGTTGCTTCGTGCCTGTGCGGGCCTCTTACCGGAAGCGACCGGGGACCTCGCCCTCGGCGGCATCGACCCACGGCAGACCGCCCCCGCCACACTGGCGACCCTGCGCGCCTACGCCCCGCAACACCCAACGTCCGCCTGGGACTACACCCTGGCGGAGCTCGGGTCGCTCGCCGCTTCCCCCGAAGCCTTCCATCACTGGCGCGCGCGGTTCGGACTGGGCGCGTTGGAGGCGCGGCGGCTTTCGGAACTTTCCGGCGGGGAACGCAAGCTCGCCCACCTGTGCCTGACCTTCAGCGCGCTCGGCGATGCCTACGGCAAAGTCTTGCTCCTGGATGAACCGACGACCGCGTTGGATCTCTGCCGCGCGGAACTCGTCGCGCGCGCGGTCCGCGCCAACGCCCAAGCCGGTGCCGCGGTGCTCGTCGCCACCCATGACCTCGCTTGGGCCCGCACCTGCGATCGCGTCCTCGTGCTGAGCGAAGGCCGCCTCGTCGCGGCGGGCCCGCCCGACACGGCGCTTACCGCCGAGCTCGTCCGCGCGACTTGGGGCGGGGCTTGACCGCGATCGCCGGCAAGGCGTACGGCTGGAGCAAGACGCCGGCGCGGGCCGCGGCGAAAAGGTATTGCTGGGCGAGGCCCGCCGCCGGACCAAAATGCGCGCGGCCAAACTCCTCCAACCGCGCCGGGGCCCAACCGCGGAACCCATAAGCCCCGGCCAGCGCCTGGACGACCCAAGTATCGACCGGAAAACTTTCCAACCGTCCAAACCCGAAGAGCGCCACGCACGCGGCGACCTTTGGGCCAACGCCGGGTAAGCGCTGCAGTTCGAGCAACAGGTCGCCCGTCGATAGGGCCTGGAATTCCTCGGCCCAACGCGGGCGAGCCTGCAACCGCTGGGCCGTGCCGCGCAAGAAGGCCGCCCGATAACCGAGCGCGCAGGCCTTCAGCTGGCCATCCGTCGCGGCGGCCAGCTGCGGCCACGTCGGCAAAGCATGGAAACCGCCGCCCAACGGGTCGCCGAGGGTCGTCGCCAACTGCGCGACCATCTGGCGGATCTGCAGGATGCGCTTGTTGGAACTGCAGAGAAATCCGATGAGGGCCTCATGGGGATCTTGGCGCAAAATGCGCAACCCTGGATTGGCGGCGATGGCCGCGCGCAGCACCGCATCGGAGCGCCACGGCAACGCCGCCACGAGGCTGGCCTGCTCGCCCGGGGCGTCCAGGTAAGACCGCACGGCTGCCTCCGTGGTCGGCACGCCGACGACGCCGCGCCACTCGAGGCCGTCCAAACCATGACGCACTCCCGCGATGGTGCGACCAAAGACCCCCGTCCACTCGCCGGCTTCATCGACATTCCAGCGAAAGGACTGACCTCCATCGAGCTGCTCGCGCAAAGACCGTGCCGGGACCGGGTCCGCGAGCTCCAACGGGCGCCAAGCGGTCCAAGCGATAGCCTTCATGCCTTACTTCTGGCCGAGATCCGTGGGCGAACCCCAGAGGAAACTATGCGTCGAGGCCAAGACCTTGCCTTGGGCGTCGACGACGGAAAGGCGCCAAGCAATCGGCACCCACTTGGCATCACCCGCGTCCTTACCCGTCAGGCCGATGACGTATTCACCAACCGGAAACTGCGGTCGCACCTTCGTCGAGAAAACGTACCGTTCAGGCGCGGTGGCTTCCGTCCGGACCACCTCGAGGACGACGCGGGCATCGACCGGCGGCTCGAAAGCGAACTTCGTGTAAAAGTAATAGCCGGCCTGCTCGTGTTCCACCGACCGAAAAACCACGTCCTGACCATGCGTCTCCTTGGCGTAGAACGCCTCGGAGGCACGGGCCACATCGGCTTCCGAGCGCCGCTTCGGGTGGACATACGCCACACCGGGAAGCTCGACGGCGGAAGGAGGCGGGGAGTCGCAGGCGGTCAAGGCCAGCGCGATGAGCGCGGCCTGCCAACAGGCCATGCCACCCGGTCGCTTCACTTCTTCGACTTCTTCTTGCTGGCGGCGGCGCGGGCGGCCTTGATCCGCTCCTTCTTGCGCTCGAGGTAAGCACGGAGACGACGACGCTTGATAACTTTGTTGGTTTGCTGGCCCATGGTGGCTTGCATCCTCCCGCAACCGCCCCCGTGGTCAAGGAGAAGGTGAAAGCAGTCAAACCGACCGCGGGAGGGTCGGTTTGCGCAAAAGGCCCTTTCTGGCTGCCTGGGTAGGGATCGAACCTACGACCAAGTGATTAACAGTCACCTGCTCTACCGCTGAGCTACCAGGCAGTGCGAAAGGACCTGAATGAAGGCAATAATCGGGCAAGGCTGTCAAACAAAACCCATCGGAGGATTCGGCACACCAAGCCAAAGGCTCCTAGCGACCGAAAACCCTAGGATTATCCATGTATATGGCGGGTGTCCGTTGGCTAATCTCTGGACAGGGGGCGAGGGGCTGTCTTGCTTATGTCGTGATGTCGATGCGCTGGTCCCGAATTCCTGAATCTCCCAACGCCCCTGGCGTCGGCGGCGCCTTCCTCGGCACGTCGGGCGACCTCCTGCTCATGGCCGGCGGTTCCAACTTTCCGGCCAAGCCCGCCTGGGAAGGCGGCGCCAAGGTTTGGCACGACACCGTCTACACGATTGGCCCGCGCAACCGCAAGTGGACCGCGGCGGGCAAGCTGCCTCGCCCGATCGGCTATGGCGTCGGCATTTCCATTCGCCAAGGTTTGCTGACGATCGGCGGCGCCAACGCCGAGCGCCACTATCAAGATTGCTACGTCCTCAGCATCGAGGAAGGCGAACTCAAGGTGCGGCCATTCCCCTTCCTCCCGCGCCCGCTCGCTTATGCGGCCGGTGCGCTCGTCGGCAGCAAAGTCATCGTCGCCGGCGGCACCGAGCGGCCCGATGCAACCGCCGCGTCCTCGACGGCCTATGCCATCGACCTCGCCAACCTCACCGGCGGCTGGAAAGAGCTACCGCTCTGGGCGGGCTCGGGTCGCATGCTCGCGCAAGCCGCCGGCACGAAGGATACCTTCTTCCTGTTCGGTGGCGTCGCCTTGACCGCTGGGGCCAAGGGCGCCGAGCGCGAGTATTTGTCCGATTGCCATGCCTTCACGCTGGGCAAGGAATGGCGCCGCCTCGCGCCGCTACCGCGCCCCATCGCCGCCGCGCCGACGCCTTGCCCATTTATCGGCGACCAAGCGCTGCTCATCGGCGGAGACGACGGCAGCTTGGCCGGCAAGGTTGAAGCCGCGAAGCACCCGGGTTTCTCGAAGAAGATCCTGTCGTACGACAAGACGCTCGATGCTTGGCAAGAAGCCGGCGAAGCCCCCGCGGCGTTGCTCACGACAGGCTGCGCGAAGTGGAATGGAGGGATTGCGGTCGTAAACGGCGAGATCCGTCCCTGCATGCGTTCCTCCGAAGGTTGGTTAGGCCGCGAAGAATAACGCTTAGGCTGGCAGGCGTCCGGCCGGAGGGTATCTAAGTAGATACCCCGACATGCCCCTGTCCGCCCTCCGCATCTTCACCCTGCTCTGCCTGGCCCTCCGCTGCGTGGCGGCCGAGCCGTTGCCGGATATTCCCGATCCGCTGGGACGCGCGGGCATGATGGCCGCCGTGCTGAAGGATACCGATGGTCAAGAGGTCATCCTCGCCGCCGGCGGCAGCAACTTCCCGGGCAAGATGCCTTGGGATGGTGGCACGAAAGTTTTCTACACGGAGGTCTTCCTGCTGAAGAAAACGGCGGGCAAGTGGGCCTGGCGGCTGGTCGGACAACTCCCCACGCCCACGGCCTACGCGGCATTTGCCGCGACGCCTGCGCGCGACGGCCTCGTCATCGCCGGCGGCTGCAACGCCGAGGGCCATCTCTCGGCGGTGCTCGTGGTGACGGCCGACGGAAAATGCATCCCGCTGGAAGCAAAACTCGCCGAGCCCCGCGCCTACGCCGGCTGCTTCACCGTCGGGTCGCGCTTGATCGTCAGCGGCGGCACGGCGCAACCAACCGCCACCGCCGCGCTCGCGACGATGACCGTGCTGGATTTGGCCCGACCCGCCGACGGTTGGAAGTCGACCGATGACAAGGAGGATTTCGCCCGCATCTTACCGCTGGTCGGCGCCGATGAAAATGGGGCCGCCCTCTGGGCCGGGGGCTGCGCGCTCAGCGCCGACCAGGGGAAGCCGCTCCGCGACTACCGCGATACGCTCGTCTACAACAAGCCAAGCGGTCAGGGCACCAAATTCCATGCGTTGCCGACCCCGCTCGCCGCGTGTGCAGGTCCCGGCGTCGCCGCAGGGCACCACCTCTTCTTCGTCGGCGGCGATGATGGCAAACACTACGGCAAGCCACCCGCCACGCATCCCGGCCAGAGCACGCAGGTCTTGGCCATCGACACGGAAACCCTGGAAGTCCAAGTCGTCGACCAATGGCCACACCCCGTGGCGACCGCGCCGTTGCTGCGGCTGGGCGATGACCTCGTGACCATCAGCGGCGAAACGCGCCCGGGCGTACGCACGCCCGCCTGCACGCGCTGGCCCATCCCCGCGAAACTCCGATGAAGGACGAAGCCCCCAACGCCACCGCGATGCGTACCGCTTGGCTGGTCGTCGCGCTGCTCGTGCCGGTCGCCCTGCTCAACTACCTCGACCGCCAGATGCTGGCGGCGATGAAGTCGTCGATGATGGGCGACATCCCGGACATCGGGAGCAAGGCCAACTGGGGCCTCGTCTTGGGTTCCTTCAAGTGGGTCTACGCCATCCTCAGCCCGCTGGGCGGATACCTGTCCGATCGACTCAACCGTCGCAACGTCATCTGCATCAGCCTCCTCGTCTGGTCGGCGGTGACTTGGTACATGGGGCACGTCAACAGCTTCCACGAATTGCTCGCCGCGCGCGCCCTCATGGGCATCAGCGAAGCGTTCTACATCCCGGCAGCCCTGGCGCTGATCACCGACTTCCACCTGGGGCCCACCCGGTCACGCGCCGTCGGGTTCCACCAAATGGGCATCTACGTCGGCATCATCCTCGGTGGCTTCGCGGGCTACGCGGCGGACAGTCCAGCCATCGGCTGGCGCTCGGCCTTCACCTGGTGCGGGGCGGTCGGTATTTTCTACGCGATTCCGCTGTTCTTCCTGCTCCGCAATCCGCCCGCGCGCGCCGAGGCGGCCGAGCCCGCCCCACGCTTCTTCAGCGCCTTCCAGGAACTGCTCACGAATCGCGGCTTCCTGCTCCTGGTCCTCTACTTCACCCTGCCGGCCCTCGCGGGTTGGGTCGTGAAGGACTGGATGCCCGACATCCTCCGCGAACAGTTCGGCCTCGGCCAAGGCAAGGCGGGCGTATCGGCCGTGCTCTACGTCCAGATCGCCTCCCTCGTCGGCGTCGGTATCGGCGGCTGGCTGGCCGATCGCTGGATGCGCCGGACGGAACGTGGACGCATCTTCGTCAGCGCGCTGGGCATGTTGCTGTTCCTGCCCGCCCTCTTCGGCGTGGGCAACGCAGGCACGTTGTTCGTGGCGATCTGCTTCCTCATCCTCTTCGGACTCGGCTGGGGCTTCTTCGACTGCAACAACATGCCCATCCTCTGCCAACTGGTCCGGCCGGAGCTCCGGGCCACCGGTTACGGATTCATGAACCTGATCAGCATCAGTTGCGGCGGCTTGGCGGATTGGGGCTTTGGCGTGATGCGCGATGCCCACATCCCGTTGAACGTGATCTTCGGTTCCTTCGCGGCGATTGCTTTACTGTCCGTCGGCGTCGTCTTATGCATCCGTCCTAACGCCGCCTTGCGCCGTTAAACCCTTTCCTCATGTCCGCCTTCAAGTTCCATGGGCTCTGTCCCGCCACCCACACGCCCTTCCACGCCGATGGCTCACTGAACCTCGCGGTGGTCGAACGCCAAGCCGAGCACCTGCTCGCCCGGAAAATCGACCGCGTCTTCATCGGCGGCACGACCGGCGAAAGCGTTTCCCTGCAACTCACCGAACGCCTCGCCCTCGGTGACCGCTGGGCCGCCGTGGCGAAATCCAGCGGCATCAAGGTGGTCGTCCACGTGGGCGCCAACTGCCTCGCCGACGCCGCGACCCTCGCGGCGCAGGCCCAACGCAATCAAGCCAGCGCCATCTCGATGATCGCGCCTTCCTACTTCAAGCCGCGCAACCTCGAAGACCTGGTGGCTTGTTGCGCCCAGGTGGCCGCGGCCGCCCCGGAACTGCCCTTCTACTACTACGACATCCCTCCCCTCACGGGGATCAACTTCCCGGTCGACGACTTCCTGAAGCTCGCCGCCCAGCGCATCCCCAACCTCGCGGGCGTCAAATACTCCAACCCCGACCTCGGCACCTACCTGCTCGGCAAGCGCCTCGCCGGCGGCAAATACGACCTGCCGTGGGGCATCGACGAGTACTTCCTCGCATCCCTGGCGATGGGCGCCCAAGGCGGCGTCGGCAGCACCTACAATTTCGTCCCCGGCCCACTCCAGCGGATGATGCTGGCCTTCCCCAAGGGCGACCTCGCCACCTGCCAGCTGGAGCAGGACCGCATGATGCAGGTCATCCGCATCGTCGCCAAACGCGGCTACATGGGCTGCGCCAAGGCCCTGATGACGCACCTCGGCGTCCCGGTCGGCCCAGCTCGGCTACCGAACGCCAACCCCGACGCCGCCGGCATCCAAGCGATGCTCGGCGAACTCGAAGCCATCGGCTATTTCTCATGGAAAGACTAATCGCGCTCTGCCTCCTCCTCCCGGCCTGCCTCACCGCAGCGCCCAAGCCCTCCGAAACCCCCGCGGTGGCGGTTTTTGAGGCGAAGAAGAACATCCCGCACGCCTCCGTCCGGATCCCCGCGCTGCTGATGACGGGCAAAGGGACGCTCATCGCCATCGCCGAAGGCCGCGATAAGGCCACCGATCAAGCGGGCAACGACCTGCTCGTCGCGCTCTCCAAGGACCAAGGCAAGACCTGGTCCAAGCCGACCATCGCCTATGAACAGGGCGATGACAGCTGCAACAACCCCTGCCTCGTCCAGGACGCCAAGAGCGGCCGCGTCTTCCTCTTCTTCCAAACCTTCCCGGCCGGCGGCAAGGAGTTCGGCGGCCTCCCGGTCGGCCCGAAAGACCCTAAGGGCAACCGCCTGAAGTTCGTGACGTCGGACGACGACGGCGCGACGTGGTCCCGGCCCGTCGACGTGAGCAATGAATTGAAACCCGCCAACGCCGCCACGTGTGCTTCCGGCCCCGGCATCGGCATCCAATTGCATAAAGGCAAATTCGCCGGTCGCTTGGTGATGCCGTTCAACTCCCAAGACGCGCAGCGGAATTTCGTGAACTGGGTCGCCTTCAGCGATGACGCGGGCAAGACCTGGCAACGCAGCGCTGAAGTGCCGCAGGAAGGCATGCAACTCAACGAGGTGCAGGTCGCCGAGACCGCGGATGGTTCGCTCTACCTGAATTCGCGTCGCTGGCGCTCGGGCGCACCCTTGCGCAAGGTATCCTGGTCCCAGGATGGCGGTGCGACGTGGGCCAAGGCCACGGAAGACGCCACCCTACCCGAGCCGGTGTGCCAAGGCTCCCTGCTCTCCGCCCCGACCAGCGGCCAGACGGCCATCTTCTTCCTGAACCCAGTCGGCAAAGGCCGCGCGAACGGCACGCTCCGTCGCTCCATGGATGGCGGCAAGTCTTGGGCTGAATCGACCCTGCTCTTCCCCGGGCCCTTCGCGTACAGTTCCATGGCGCAGGTCGGCAAGGACATCGGCGTGCTCTACGAGCCCGCCAGCAATACGATCGTCCTCTATCGCGCCATCTCGGGCACCAACCTGGAGGGCAAGTGAACCATTCGACGCTGAGCCTAGGGCTATGCCTTTGGGCCAGCCTCGCGGCCGCGGCTGAACTGCACCCTTGGTTCGGCGATGGCATGGTCCTGCAGCGCGACCAGCCCATCCGCATCACGGGCACGGCCACACCCGGCGGTAAGATCGCGGTCCATCTCGGCGCGGAAACCTCCACCGTGGCGGTGACGCCGTCCGGGCGGTGGTCCGTGGTCCTCCCGCCGCGTGGCGCCAACGTCCAACCCACCACCCTCGCCGTCGAGGAGCGCGGACAGACCGTGACCATCGGCAACGTGCTCGTCGGGGATATCTGGGTTTGCGCGGGACAATCCAACATGGAGTTCCCGTTGAGTCGTGATGCTGACGCCAAAGCGGAACTCCCCCAGGCCAACCTGGCCTTGGTCAGGTTACGCAACCATAGCTTCGCCGGACAGTACCGCTACGCGGCACCGCTGGATGCGGCGACCGTCGCTCAAATGACGGTCGCCCACTTCTACTCCGGCCGCTGGGAAACCTGTACCCCGAAGAGCGCCGCCCCGCTGAGCGCGGTCGGTTACTACTTCGCCAAGCGCGTCGCAGCGGAAGCGGGCGTGCCCGTGGGGATCGTCAATTATGCAGTGGGGGGCGCCCCCATCGAAGCCTTCATCAGCCGCGAAGCCTTGGCGGGCGATGCGGCCTTCCGAAAGAAAATCGCCGGCAACTGGCTGGAGAACGAAAGCCTCGAAGGCAGTTTCGTCCGCCTCCGCGGGCGGCAGCAGATCGGCGCCGCCCAGGAAGCGCCCGGCGACGATGGCGGTCCCAACCACGGCTTCAAACCCGGCTTCGCCTGGGCCGCGGGACCCGCCCAAGCCACCGACTTCGCGATCAAAGGCGTTCTCTGGTATCAGGGTGAAAGCAACGCGATCCGTCAGGCGGACATCGGCGAATACGGCGCCTTGATGCAACTCCTCGTGGCCGACTGGCGCAAGCGTTGGCAGCAACCCAACCTCCCCTTCTATTGGGTCCAGTTACCCGCCATCCATGAACCCGCTCGCCAATTCTGGCCGGAGTTCCGCGAGGTCCAACGTCAACTGACGACAGAGATTACCAATAGCGGCATGGCCGTCGCGCTCGACGTCGGCACGCCCAAGGATGTCCACCCACGCAATAAACGCGCCGTGGGTGAACGCTTGGCCGCGCTGGCGCTTCGCGACCTCTATGGCCGCAAGGACCTCACCGCCGAAGGTCCCGTGGCGCTCGACGCCCGGCAAGCGGGGAAAACCGTTCGCGTCCGTTTCCGCTCAGCCGAAGGTCTGACGCTGGCGGGCCCGACGCCACCGCTGGTCGAAGCCCGCCTGACGGGCCGGACCGAGTTCGCACCCTCCCGCGGGGTGCGGGTGGAAGGCGACGCGCTGATCATCGCGGCCGAAGGGCCGGTCGCGGAGGTCCGCTACGCTTGGCACATGAACGCGGCCGCGGCCCTCCGCAATGCCGCCGGCCTTCCCGCCGGACCGTTCGTGCTCAGGGTCTCGGAATGAAGTCCGCCGACTCACCTGCGGCGCCGTTATAGAAAGCGTCGATCGCCGACGCGAGGTACGCCTTCACGTCCTTGGCCAAGAAGGAGCCGAAACTGATCTCCTGACCGTCGGACACCAGCACGACGGCATTCACCGCGTTGTTGTTCTCGCGGGCGCCGCGGTAGGCCAACGCGACGCGGATGGTCTCGCCGACCGCCAGGCGCCAAGTCCAACCGACGAACGGGAAGAGGCGGTAGCGCACGATCGCCAGGTTGTCGGACAACCGAACGGTGTAGCGGCTAAGGGTGAAGGCGAAGCCGACGGCGAAGAAAATCGAGTAGAACGCCGCGAGCCCGAGGAAGTGCCAGACACTCGGGTGGGTGACGACCTGACCGTTCACCCGGACCGTACCTTGGGCGAGGCCGTAGAACATGAACCCGCAATGCAGCGTCGTGAAGGCCAGCCAGAACCAACCGAACCACGAACCCTGTCGCGTGACGTAGACCTGTTCGGCCCCTTCCATGCGCTGGGTGACCTTCGGGTGCGTGGCCCCGACCGGCAAAGGACTCACGACCACCTGCCCACCGGCGTCGTCCTGCAACGTCTGGCACCAAGGACAAGTGACCTTACCGTCCACGAAGCGCGTGCGCGGAATCCCCCGGTCGCACTCGACGCAGGGGAGGTGCCCGTCGTCGGGCGTCGATAGCGATCGGCCGAGCATGGGTTCAGCTCAAGCCCTCCAGGAGCTGCCAGCACACCAGCTTCTGGCGCGGCATATGGAAAGGGCCCTTCCACATGTTCCCCTTAAGCTCGGTCGTCGGACGGCCGGAGCGGTCGAGGTAGCCGTACCATTCACCGCCCACGGGGTCGGGGAAATGCGCATAGGACCAATCATGCACCTGGCGGTGCATCTCGGCATACTTGGGGTCGCCGGTCATCACGTGGGCCATGAGCGTCGCGATGATCGCTTCGTTGTGTGGCCACCAGAACTTCATGAAGTGCCAATATTCCTGGATCGGCTTCCCGTAGAGGTCCACGAAGTAAAGAATGCCGCCGTGCTCGCGATCCCAGCCGCGGGCCCACATCCAGTCGAGCATGTCGAGGCCGAGCCGCTGCATGGACGCATCGCCGAGGTGGCGGGCCTCGCGAAGGATAAACCAAGCCGCTTCGATCGAATGGCCGGGATTGAGGAGCCGACCGTCGAAGTGATCATAGATTTCACCATTGGGTCCCACGACTTCCATGACCGCCTTCAGCTCCGGCTTCACGAAATCCGCGCGGATCTCGGCGATCGCCTCAGCCGCCCACTGCGTCAGTGTCTTGCCGCGCACGCAAACATCGCCGAGGTCGGCGCGCATGTCCTGGGCCGTCACCAACGTCATCATCAGCGGCGAGAGGCCCTTCATCGGACGCGTTTCCGGCGAGGTCTTGGGGGCGATATGGCCCGGCTCGCGGTTGAACTTAAGGAAGAGGTCAAAGGCCGCGATGGACCGCTCCTTCCACTGGGCTTGGCCGGTGGCATGGAAAAGCGCCGCGTAGGCGATGGCCGCGAAGCATTCGCTGAAGACGTAGCGGCGCATGCGCAGGGGGTCGCCCTCGGCGGTCACGGTGAAATGCAGCTTGCCGGTCAGGTCAGGGCAGCGCTCGTGCAGGAAATTGCCGCAGGATAAGGCGGCCTCCAGCCATTCGGGCCGGGGCTCCACGGTGTTGTAGAGGTTCGCAAACGTCCAAGCCGCGCGCCCCTGGAACCAAACGGACTTATCCGAATCGAGCAGTTCGCCATGACGACCAAGCGCGGTGTAGATGCCGCCGTTGACGCGGTCCAAGCCGTGCTTCAGCCAGAAAGGGATGACATCCTGCAGGAGCCCATCGCGATAGGCCTTCAGGAGTTCCGGGCGACGCTGCTGCAGGTAAGGAGTCACGCGTTGGGTTTAGCCGCAATTGCGGGCAGGTCAACGCAGGGCCCTCAGCGGGGCTGGACCGACCGGTGCCGCACCTTCCCCTCGGCGTCAAAGAAGCGGATGACCAACTCCTCGCGCCCGAAGTCCAAGGCCGTGAAGCCGGGATAGGCGCCGATGAACTCGGACCCTTGGCCGGACCCGGTCGGATAGAGGTCGGAGCCATTGCCGCAGGTGACGTAAGCCACGCCCTTCGCCTTCACGAGTTCGGCGTGGTGGTTATGCCCGTTCAGGTAAAGCTGGACGCGGTGCTGCTCGAGCAAGGGGGTCAGCCGGCGGATGTATTCGGGCTCGGTGGAATGGACGCCTTGGCTGCGGATCGGCAGATGGCCCACGACGACCTTCCAACGGGCGGGCTTAGCCAGTTCGGCTTCCGCCCACGCCCATTGGGCCGCGGTGGCGCGCTCGGCCTCGGCGCTGAAATACCGTCGATTCCAGAGCGGGCTCAGGGAGCAAGCGTCGAGCACGATCACGCGGATATCCTGGGCGGGGAGATGGTGCGCGTAGTAGCGGGCCGGCATGATCCAGCGACCTTTGGATTTTGCCGCGTAATCGATTTCGGCCTGCGCCGAGTTCTCATGGTCGTGGTCGTGGTTGCCGAGCGAAGCGATCCAGGGCACCTGCAGCGCGGGGGCGGCGTAGACCTGTTCGAAGGAGGTGGACCAGCGCGGGTCGGTGGCCGACTTCACCCCGCTGGGATAGAAGTTGTCGCCCGTGGTCAGGACCGCCGAAATCGGCTCCTGCGCCGCCTGGGCGGCCATCGCCTTGGCGACCGCCCGCTGCAGGTCGGCGTTTTGACGGACGAGCGGGTACTGCCGCTCCAGCTCCGGATCGGCCCAACCCCAATCGCCCAAGACGAACAGCCGTTCGGCCGCTGGCTCGGCGGCCACGGCCACGAGGGCGAAGAAACAAAGTGCAAAGGGGCGAAGCACCCCGCCACGCTAGCGCCCAGCCGACGAACGGCAAGCCCTTGCCTGCCAGCCCCGCGCCACGGGCGCGCGGGGTTCCACGAACCAAGCCAACAAAAAGGGCCGCCCATCCGGGCGGCCCTTGAAGTGAACGCAGGCGCGAAGGGTTACTTCGTCCAGCGCATCGTGCTGCCGGCGTAGATCGCGTGCTGGCCGAGCTCTTCTTCGATGCGGAGGAGCTGGTTGTACTTGGCGACGCGGTCGGAGCGGCAGAGGGAGCCGGTCTTGATCTGGCCGGCGTTGAGGCCGACGGCGATGTCCGCGATCGTGGCATCTTCCGTTTCGCCGGAGCGGTGGGAGATGATGGCGGAATAACCGGCGCGCTGGGCCATGGCCACGGCGTCGAAGGTCTCGGTGAGGGAACCGATCTGGTTCACCTTCACGAGGATCGAGTTGGCGGTTTCGGTCTTGATGCCGCGGGAGAGGAACTCGGTGTTGGTGACGAAGAGGTCATCGCCGACCAGCTGGGTGTTGGCGCCCATGGCGTCGGTGGCGGACTTCCAGCCCTTCCAATCGGCCTCGGAGAAGCCGTCTTCGATCGAGACGATCGGGTAGCGCTTCTGCAGGTCCTGGTAGAACTTGATCATCGCCTCGGAGTTGCGCTGCGACTTGTCGGACTTGTGGAAAGTGTACTTGCCGGTCTTCTCGTCGAAGAACTCGGAAGCGGCGACGTCGAGGGCGAGGAAGACTTCGGAGCCGAGCTTGTAGCCGGCGGCCTTGACGGCGGCGGCGATGGCTTCGAGGGCGGCCTCATTGGAGGCGACCTTCGGGGCGAAACCACCTTCGTCGCCGACGGAGGTCGAAAGGCCCTGGGCCTTGAGGACCTTCTTCAGCGCGTGGAAGATTTCCGTGCCCATGCGGAGGGCTTCGCTGAAGGACTTGGCGCCGCTGGGGACGACCATGAATTCCTGGATGTCGACCGGGGCGTCGGAGTGCGCGCCGCCGTTCATGATGTTCATCAGGGGAACCGGGAGCACCTTGGCGTTCGTGCCACCGATGTAACGGTAGAGGGGCTGGTTGAGGGCGATGGCGGAAGCCTTGGCGACGGCCATGGAGACGCCGAGGATGGCGTTGGCGCCGAGCTTGTTCTTGTTCTTCGTGCCATCGAGCTTGAGCATGGCGTGGTCGATGCCGACCTGATCCTGCGCGTCGACGCCTTCGAGCATCGGGGCGATCTCCTCGTTCACGTTGGCGACGGCCTTGAGGACGCCCTTGCCGAGGTAACGCTTCTTGGGGTCGACGCCCTTCGGGAAGGACTTGGCGCTCACGTCGGAGTCGCGGAGCTCATGGGCTTCGTAGGTGCCGGTCGAGGCGCCGGACGGAACCGCGGCGCGGCCGAGGGCGCCGCAAGCCAGACGGACGTCCACTTCGATGGTCGGGTTGCCGCGGGAATCGAGGATTTCGCGGGCGTTGATTTCGGTGATGTGGGTGCTGCTCATGTTAGGAAATACGCTCATAGGGGTAAGGACAACCGACGGGAGTGAGCGAGAAAAAAGGTGGGGCCGACCCCTGCGGGGGCGGGCAAAAAAGAACCCCGGCCGAAGTCAGGCCGGGGTCTTTAAAGTGGTGGGAGTAGAAGAACTCGAATCTTCGACCTCCTGCGTGTCATGCAGGCGCTCTAACCAACTGAGCTATACCCCCAAAAAAGCGGAAGTTGAACAAAGGGAACGGAATGGCGGCTGGCAAGCCTTCAGTGCACATCCCCCAGATAGCGGGCGGAGCCGTCCTGGAGGGACTGCTTGATAATCGCCCCCAATCCCTGCGGGGAAAGGGGGTAATCGGCCAGTTTTTCCAAGGGAATCCACTCGAAGCCAATTTGCCGGCGATCGGTGGTGCGCCCGCCGCCAATCGGCGAAAAATCGTCGCAGGTGCAATGGAAGACCGCCTCGACCTGGTGAAAACGGCCGTGAATCCGGTGCATCCCGTGATTCTTGCCGACATACTCCCGAAGGTAAACCAAGCCGCGTGGCTCCACCTTCAGACCCAGTTCCTCGAAGACCTCCCGCCGGACGGTCCCGGTCAAGGTTTCGCCATGTTCCTGACCGCCCCCCGGCAGCACCAGGAACTCACCTTCATCCGTCCGCACCCGCACGACCAGCAACGCTTCGGCGCGGATGATCACCGCACGGGCCGCAGTCCGGACAGTCGGTGGACCAGAACGGGACGAAGAAGAAGAGGCCACCCCGACAGGGTGGCCTCAAGGCATCGCTCTGGGAAGCCGGAAATCGGCCTACCCGAGCAACTTCTCGTCGATCTCCTGATTGCCGTGGACGGCCTTGACGTCGTCCAAGGCCTCCAAGGCATCGATGAGTTCCAGGACCTGCTTGGCGATCGCGGCATCGCTCACGGGCACGGGGATGCTCGTGACGTAGGCAATTTCGCTGGATTCCGGCTTCAGCGCTTTCTCCTGCAAGGCCTTGGCGACGGAATCGTATGAAGCGATGGCGCAGAGGACTTCGAAGTGATCGCCGTTGTTGATGATGTCGTCGGCCCCGGCTTCGAGGGCGAGCTCCATCAGCTGGTCTTCGGAGATTTGCGAGGCCCCGATCAGGATCTGGCCCTTGCGCTGGAAGCTATGGGAGACGGCGCCGGTCTGGGCCATGTTGCCACCGTTGTCGTTGAACGCTTGGCGGACTTCGGCCGCGGCGCGGTTCTTGTTGTCGGTCGTGACTTCCACGATGATGCCGACGCCCCCGGGGGCGTAGCCTTCATAGGTGATCTCTTCGTAGGTGACGCCGGGGATTTCGCCGGTGCCCTTCTGGACCGCCCGCTTGATGTTATCCGACGGCATGTTCGCCGCGCGGGCCTTATCCATCAAGGTGCGGAGACGGGCATTGCTCTCCGGGCTGCCGCCGCCGGCGCGCGCGGCGAGGGTGATTTCCTTCGCCAGCACGGAGAAGATCTTGCCGCGCTTAGCGTCGATGACGGCCTTATGCCGCTTGGTCGTGTGCCATTTGCTATGACCTGACATGGGAGTATGGGGGTGGAAAAATCAGCCTTTAGCCTTCTTCGTGCGGGGCTCGACGACGACCACTTCCGCCGTGGGATTCGGGGTCATCTTGGCCTGCAGGATGGTCAACAGGTTCTGCACCGTCATATACAGCGGTAAGGCGGCCGGGAGCGAGTAACAGATGACCGGGAAGACCAAGGCCATCGTGTACATGATGATCTTCTGGGTGTCGTCCGCCGAGGGATTCGGGGTCATCTTCATCGAGATCCACATGGTGATGCCCATGAGGATCGGGAGGATGTTCACGCCGAAGCTGCCGATGTGGAAGACCGTGTCCGGCGCGGCCAAATCATGGATCCAAAGGAAGGATTCCAGGCGGAGCTCCACCGTGGTCTGGAATGCGGTGTAGAGACCGAAGAAGACGGGGATCTGGATCAGGATCGGCAAGCAACCGGCGAAGGGATTGATCTTATGCTCCTGGTAGAGCTTCATCATCTCCTTGTTCAGCTTCTCGGAGTTGTCCTTGTACTTCTCGCGCAGCTCCTTCATCGGGCCGGCGAACTGCTGCATCTTCAGGGCGCTGCGCTGCTGCGCGGCGGTGAGCGGCCAGGTGATGATTTTGATGAGGACCGTCAGGATGACGATGGCCCAACCCCACGACCAACCGCCCGTCCAGGTCAGCAAGGCGTGCACCCCGCCGAGGCAGGCCAAGAGGAGCTTGCAGATGGCGCCGAAGGAAATGAACCCGAGGATCTTCGAGAACTGCAGCACGGCGACCTGACCGTCCGCCAAGGCCGAGACGCGGGCGTACTCCTTCGGCCCAACGAAGAAGTTGCCCTCCGTCGTGATGGAGGCATCGCCGGCCACGGGGCTTTCCCAATAGGCAAAGGCTTGGATCCCATGGGCATCCTTGGTGAAATCGACCGGCCGGGCGAGGAGCTCGGAACGGGTGCCACGGCTGGCGGCGTCGACATGGACGATGGAAGCAAAGAATTGATTGCCCGACGAGACCCACTGGTAGGGCTTGCCGACCGCCGCGGCCGGTTGCTCGGCGACGGCCTTATGCGACCCCAGACCGAAGAAGCCGCTCGAGTCCTTGAAGACCTCGGTGCCGACGCGGGTCAGGTCATCGCCATCATGGGCCAAGACCGAGATGTACTGGTTGATGGTGTCACCGGCGGTCAAGTTCCAGCAACCCGTGGACAGCCAGACGCGCGTAGCCGCGACGCCGGCCGCGGAGGGGACGACCTGGGTGCTGAAGCGAACCGCGTAGGGCTCTTCGCCCTCCTTTTCGCCAAGGTTAAGGGCGAACCGGCGGACCACGCGGGTGCCGTCCGGCAGCTTGCCCGTGAAGGTGACCGCGCGGGCCTTCTCATCGACGTTCGCGACAAACTCGGAGTAGACCGGCTCGACCTTATTCGTCAGCGCATTGCGCACCCCCAGAGCCAGGGCGGAGTCCTGGTTGTTGTCGTTGAAGACGACCTTGGCCTTGCGCTCGGTATCGGCGAACTGCTTGAGGAGCTCGACCTTCTCGATGGCGCCCCCACGGGAAGTGAAGGTGACCTTGACGTAGCCGTTTTCGAGCGTGACGCGTTTAGCGTCGGCAGGATTGATGGCGCCGACGGCGCCAGGGGCTGGGGCAACCGGAGCGACCACCGGAGCGACCTTACCGGCGGCGGCGGTTTCGACGACCTTAGGGGCACCCGGGACGACCGGAGCCGGCTTCGGGGCGTTTAAGACGTAGAGGAACAGGGCCAGCGAGACGCAGCCGAGACCTAGAAAGAGATTCTTGCGATCCATGGAAAGTAAGCAGTGGGCGTAGGGAAGAGGCCCGCCGGGTGCAAGGCACAAGGCATAAGGTCCCGTTTTACGGGCAATTTAGCCCGCCAGACCGGCCTCGCCCGCCTCTTACGACCCCGGCTTGGTGGCCGGAATCTTCGCCAATTCAGCCGGCACCTGGTCGGCGGCGTAAGTCGGGAAAGTCAGTTCCAGTAAAGCGATGAAAGGCACCGTGAACTTGGTCTGTCCGCCGGACCGGTCGACCAAGCTCGTCACGGCGACCGTGGTCGCCCCTTGCTGGGCGACGATGTCGAGGCACTCCTGCACGCGCCCCCCGCGGGTGACGACATCCTCGGCGATCAGGACGCGTTCGCCCGGGCGGAAGGTGAAGTTGCGGCGCAAGACCAAGCGGTCGTTCTCCTTCTCCACGAAGATAAAGCGGACGCCGAGCTGGCGAGCGAGTTCCTGACCGACGACCAAGCCGCCCATGGCGGGAGCCAGGACGACGTCACAGGGGTGCGCCGCCAACTTGGGACGGAGCAGTTCGATGAGGCGCGTGACCTTATCCATGTACTGGCAAACCTGGGCGCACTGGAAGAAGTGGCCGCTATGCAGGCCGGAACGCAGGACGAAATGCCCCGTCAGGAGGGCGCGGGAGTCACGGAAGATTTGGAGGACCTCTTCTTGGGACGAACTCATGGTGACTTTGGTCTAATACCCCCACGCGGCCAAGGGCGAGGCGATATCCGTCCGGACGGAGGAAAAATAAGAAAGGGTCGACCGCGTCGAGAACAGGGGTTATCCCTACCCCACCCATCCCCATGGAAACCACCGAAGAAGCCGACAGCCCGGCCGCGCGGGCCCGCACCACGCTCATCGTGGCCACCGCCTGCTTCATGCTGCTGCCGGTCGGACTCTTCTACTGGATGAACCGCACCCCCGCGGTGGACCCTACGAACGTCTGCAAGATGGTCTGGATTCCCGGCGGGGAATTCCGGATGGGCACCGGCAACGTCGACGACAAACATAAGGAAGAAGGACCCGCGCACGATGTCCAGGTCAAGGGCTTCTGGATGGATGAAACCGAGGTGACCAACCAGCAATTCGCGGCCTTCGTCCAAGCCACGGGCTATGTCACCGACGCCGAGAAGGACCTCAGCGCCGCGGAGTTCCCCAACGCCCCGGCGGAATACCTCAAGGGGGGCTCGCTCATCTTCAAGCGCGTCCAAGGCGTCGACCCTTTCCAATGCGGCGCGAGCGGCAACCTGCCGTGGTGGAAATTCACGGCGGGGGCGACCTGGCGGACGCCCGAGGGTCCGGGTTCATCCATTGAGCGACGCATGAACCACCCGGTCATTTGCCTGACCTGGAAAGATGTGCATGCCTTCGCGACTTGGGCCGGCAAGCGCCTCCCGACGGAAGCCGAATGGGAATTCGCCGCGCGGGGCGGCCTCAAGGACATGCCCTACGTCTGGGGCGCCGAAGAACGCCCCAACGGCAAGATCCTCTGCAACCACTGGCAAGGCACGTTCCCGGCCAATGACACGGGGGAGGATGGGTTCCAGAGCGTCGCACCGGTCGCCAGCTTCCCGCCGAACGGCTACGGCCTCTACGACGTGGCGGGTAACGTCTGGGAAATGTGCGAGGACTGGTATCACCCTGACTTCTACAAGATCTCGCCGGCCGTGAATCCGCTCGGCCCCGCCATCGGTTACGACCCCGAGCAAACGGGCTTCGGCCAACACGTCATCCGCGGCGGCTCCTGGCTCTGCGACGTCGGCTACTGCTTCCGCTTCCGCGTGGGGTCGCGCCAAGGGCTCGACACGTTGACGTCGACGAACCACGCGGGCTTCCGCTGCGTGGCCGACCGCCCCGCGCCGAGCGCGCAGAAGTAAGCGTCACTTCTGCTCCTGATAGTCGAGGTCCTTGCCGTAGGTCTCTTCCATCTTCCAAAGCGCCAAGAAGGCCGCTCCGAAACAGACGGCGCCCAGGATGACCCCCGCCGTCGACGGGGCGTAGTTCGGGGCAGCCTTCGTCCCGATGAGCATGGTGAAGAAGAAGGTCAGCAGCACCAGGGAGCCGCGCGCGAAATTGGGGACGGTCGTCGCCACGGTGGCGCGCAGGTTCGTGCCGAACTGTTCCGCCGCGATGGTGACGAACAGGGCCCAGTAGCCCATGCCGAAGCCCATGAGGAAGATGAGGCGGTAGTAAGCCGTGGTCGTCCAACCATCGGTGCCGTAGAGGTAAACGCCGACGCACAGGAGGCTGAAGAGGAGGAACGCGGCGACGACCTTCTTGCGCGACTTCAGCAGCTGGCTGGCGACGCCGCTCGCGAGGTCCCCGAAGGTCAAACCAAGGTAGAACGCCGCCACGGCCCAATTCGTCTGCACCTTCTCACCCTGGATGCCGGCCGCCGGGGCGAAAACGGTGGCCGCGCGTTGGACGAGGATGCCGATCATGAACCAGGTGGGCAGGCCGATGAGCACGCAACGGGCGTAACGCGCGAAGCGTTCGCGATCCGTGAACAGGGCGAAGAAATTGCCGCGGGCAATCGAGCCTTCACCGGCCGACTCCTTGGCATGCCGGAACATGCCGGACTCATGCACGCCGACGCGCAGGAGCAACAAGGCCAGACCCAAGCCGCCGCCGATGTAGTAGCTCATGCGCCAACCGGCCGTACCGAAGACCGCGCCGATGGCATCGACATGATCGGCCATGTAACCGGCCACGACGGCGCCGAAGACCCCCACCGTCGCCACCAAGGCGGTGCCGTAGCCGCGGCGCTCCTTGGACAACGTCTCGGAGACGAGCGCGATGCATCCGCCGAGCTCGCCGGCCAAGCCGATGCCGGCGATGAACCGCCAAGCGGCGTAGGCACCGAAGGTATCGACCATGCCGTTGGCGATGTTCGCGACCGAATAGAGCAGGATGGAACCGAAGAGGGTCGTCAGGCGACCCATGCGGTCGCCGAGGATGCCGAAGAAGATGCCACCGAGGAGCATGCCCGCCATCTGCCAGGAAAGCAGGTCCATATACCAGGGCGCACCGGAAATGAGGTGCTCCAACCCAAGCCCGCCTTCACTGATTGGCCCGAGGCTCTTCTCGCGCACGGTCATGAAGAGCGTGAGGTCGTAGATATCGACGAAGTAGCCGAGGGCGCCGACGATCACGGCCGGCTGCAGGAGGTCACGCCATAAGGGACGGGGGGCAGTCGAGAAATCAGGCTGGCTCATGGGGAAAGGGTCAGGCCTTCAAACCATGCAGGTTGGCCATCGAAATACCAGAAAGCATTGCGCCGGTCACGCCCAAGAAGCCTTGGTCCGTGCCGATGAGAAAGAGGTTGGCGACATCCGTCCGGCCATCCCGGTGCTTGGCGGGAGCCCCATAGATGGCGCCGTTCAGGTGACCCGTGAACTTCCGGACGGTCCGGGGGGTGAAGACGTCCGTCGAGGTCTGCGCCGCGTCATGCACGGCGTCCGTGACCGCCGGGAGGTGCGCCCGCGCGACGCGGTTGAGGCGCGTGCACCAAGCCTGCTTGTGTGCGAGGTATTCGTCTTCAGGCAAACGGCACCAGGCGTCATGGTTGGCCAGGGCGGTGACGCGCAACCAGCCTTCATCCAGCGCGCGGCCGGGGCCGTACTGGTAATTATTGGGGATGCAGATGACGCCGGAACGCGGGTCGACCAAGTCCGCCGGGGCCCGGTAAGAAAAGCGTTCGTCATCACAGAAGAAGACGATCGTATCCTGCCAGCCAAACCCGGCAAAGGCCTGAGGCTCGTAGGTGGCGATCGTCTCCGCGTAACCCAGCCGACCGACCTCGCTCGCGCCGACAAGGGGCGCTTGGTCGGAGCGTAGGCGCAAGGTCTCGACGGCGCCCGCCGAGGAGTACACGCGCTCGGCGGTGACCTCGGTGCCGTCATCCAAGATGAGCGCCGCCACGCGCTCGCCGCGGACCTCCAGGCGCCGGACGCCGCACTTCATGCGCCGTTCGACGCCATGCTCACGGCAACGGTCGACGAGCAAACGAATGACCTGGCGGACGCCGATGAACGGACGCGCAAAGCCTTCCTTGAACAAGGAACGCCACATGACCGCGAACTGCGAGACCTCGATGTCGTCCTCGACCGCGCTACCGTAGAAACAAGTCGGGAGCAGCAGCATGTCGCGCAGGAGCGGGTCACCGAGGCGTTCATCCAGCAGCGCGCGGGCCGAGCCCCCCGGCGCCTCCAAGGCCGCCTCATCCAAGCCCGACAGGTACGCGTCCAACGCGCGGAAGCGATCGATGGAACGGGGGAATTCGCGGGCGACGTCCGCCTCGAAATCCGCGAAGCAATTGTTCACGCGCAGGTTCCGGCCCGCCATGGTGACGCGCGAGCCCACCTGCGGGCAAAGGTCGAGCTCTTCCCGGCGAATGCGGAGCTGGCGCATGAGCTTGACCAAAGGGGCCCCCTTGGCTCCCTCGGGCACCCAATTGGTGAGCGCGTGCAGGCCCACGTCGTACTTGCGCTGCCCGCGGGCGTAAAAGGAATTCAGGCCACCCGCGGCGTTGTGCCGCTCGAGGACGAGGACCTTCTGCCCGAACATCCCGAGACGCACCGCCGCGGCGAGGCCGGACATGCCGGCGCCGATGATGACCGCATCGTAATGGGAACTCGCGACGCTCACAGGCCTACAGTCCAAGACCGCCGACCGGGGTCAAGCGAACGCATCAAGGCGCGCTCAACTGCAGGACCTCTTCGGCCGCGCGGATCACTTGATCGGGGGTGATGCGGGCCAAGGCCCGGTCCATCCGCCGCCGGTAATCCGCCGGGTCCTCGCCCTCGAAGGGCGTGGTGTCCACGCGCACGATCCGGTGCAAGACCGCCCAGGGACGGGAACGGACGTAGTCGGAAGGCCCAAAGACGCCCACCACGGGCGTGTTCACCGCCGCCGCGAGTTGCAGGATGGGCGAGTCCGCCCCCATGAACAGCCGGGCACCGCTGATGAGTTTGGCGAGTTGCGGAAGGCCCAACCCACCCCGCGTCGGCTGCGCGGCGGGGCCAATGAGGCCACACAGGGCTTCGGCGAGGATACGCTCGGAAGACGTGGTGCCGGCGGAGACGATGATGCGGTCGACGCGGCGGCTGGCGACGAGCTCGCGCCCGACCTTGGCCCACTTGTCGATTTCGAAGACCTGGTCTTCACGCGAGGCGCCGGGGTGGATCACCGCATAGCGACGCGGCTCCACAAGCAACCCGTGTTCCTCCATGCGCGAGGCGGCATACCATAGCCCGGGCACTTCATGTCCCAACCCCATGACCGCGGCCAAGACCGCATGGTCGCGCGACGCTTCATGCGGATCGGCCACCGTCCCCGTGACGACCTGATGGAACCAAGGGTACAGACCCCAAGAGGGGCGACCGGCGCAGGCGCGTTTGGCGGCGCCGCTCCAAGCGACGAGGCGGCGGGACAAGGCGTCCACGCCCAAGGCGATGGCCACGTCGAAACGCTGCCGACGCAGATGGCTGAGCAAGGCCCAGACTTCCCAAGCGCTGGACTGCGGATCGAAGGCGACGATTTCGCCCACGATGGGACAGCCCTCCAAGCCGGGCTCGCTCCCCGGGGTCGTCACCACGGTGACGGCCGCTCCGGGATGGCGTTCCTTGAGCGAACGGAAGGCCGCCGTGGTGGCGAGGGCTCCGCGCAGGCCGGAGAACTTGACCACCAAGAGGCGCATCAGGAAATGCCTTGGGCTTGATTATCCCACAGACGCCGAAAGAGCTCGTTCGTGCGGTAAACCTCTTCGCGCGGGCCGTCGGCGACGATGCGGCCACCCTCGAAGACCAACACCCGATCCACATCACGGATGGTCGAGAAACGGTGGGCCACGATGAGCGTCGTGCGCCCCTTCATGAGCTGGGCGAGGGAGTGCTGGATGCTCCGCTCGGTGTCGGTATCCAAGGCCGAGGTGGCCTCATCGAGGATGAGGATCGGGGCATCCTTGAGGAACGCGCGGGCGATGGAGATGCGTTGCCGCTGGCCGCCCGAAAGGCGCGAGCCCCGCTCCCCCACCCGCGTGGCGAAGCCCTGCGGCTGGGCCTCGATGAACTCCAAGGCACCGGCCAACTGGGCGGCCGCGCGGACCTCCGCCTCCGTGGCCCCGGGGCGACCGAGCCGGATATTTTCGGCGATCGTCTCGTCGAACAGCACCGGCTCCTGTGAAACCAGAGCGATATTGGCGCGCAAATCGGCCTGCTGGACCGAACGCAAATCATGGCCATCCACCCGGATCGAGCCGGACCGCGGATCGAAGAAGCGGGGCACGAGGTTGACGAACGTGCTCTTGCCGGCCCCGCTCGGACCGACCAACGCGACCGACTGGCCGGCCGGAATACGCAACGTGACTTCGCTCAAGATCGGCTCGGCGCCATAGGCGAAAGTGAGTTGGTCCAAGGCGATCTCCCCGCGCACACGGCCCAAGGCACGGGCCCCCGGGGCATCATCCACCTCGATGGGCGCCTCGAGGATTTCCGTCAAGCGGTCCAAGCCCGGCTCGGCCATGCTGAGGCGGTTGCTCACATACCCGATCCGCTTCAGCGGGCCGTAGGCCAAATAGAAAGCGGCGATGAGCGCGAGGAGCTCTTCGAAACGGAAACCGATGCCCGCCCCGACGCCGATGGCCAAGGCAATCCCGATGGCCGCTGAGATTTCCAGGAGCGGCGACAAGGCCTTCTCGTAACGGACCAGCTTGGCCTGAATCCGGAGACCCTCGCGGCTAGCGGCATCGAACCGGGCGCACTCGCGGTCCTGCAAACCATACGCGCGCACTTCGCGGGCGGACTGCAGGTTCTCCACGGCGATGCCGTTCAGGTCCGAAGCCGAAGCGAGGCCGGCGCGGGCGCGGCGCTGGATGGCGGTGCCGATCGACCGCACGAGAAAAACCGCGGCGGGCACGACCAGGAGGCAACCCAGGAACCAGTAGCCGTCGGGCTTGGACAGGCAGATCCACGTCACGTAGCCGAGGGCGAAGAACAACGTCAGCGGCTGTATCAGCAGGTCGTTCGACACGTCCACCAGGACGGTGCGGACCGAGTTGGCGTCGTTGATCACCCGCTGCAGGAGATCGCCGGTCGGCAACTTGGCGAAGAAACCCAGGTGAAGCCGCTGGAGCCGGGCGAACACCGCGCGGCGGACGGACTCGACCACGCGCAGACCGGCGAGGTTCAGGAGGTAGTTGGCGGAAAATTCCGAGAGGCCCCGGACGCAGAAGACGGCGGGCAGAAAAGCCACGGCAAAAGCCACCTCGTTCCCCTTCGGCAAGTAAAGGGGGCTCCACCCCAACCAAGGGGGGAAAGCCACCAGCGGCGCCGCCCGCTGGGCCTCCGATCCAAAGACGGCCGGCAGGACCTTTCCGATCAGGAAAGGGATGCCCAGCGCGCTGCTGGCCGCGAAACAGACGCCCGCCAAGAGCGCCAACACCAAAAGCCGGCGGCTCCCCTTAAGGTGGACCAAGTAGGCTCGGTAGCGGCGGTTGAACACAGCCCCAGCGTGGCGGGAAGCCCGGACGGTGGAAACACCAAAAACCCGCTTAAGCCTTCTTCGGGAAGGCCACCGAAAGCGCGATGGCTGTCGCCAAGATCACCCCGATGACGCCCAAGGAAACTTGGGTCGGCAGGTGGACCACGCCGCCATTCACGAACAACTCGGGCACCCAAGCGGCGACCTTCCCGTCAGGCTGGCCCAACTTGGCGGCCCACGGCAGGATCATCTTGATGCCGATGAAGACCAAGATGAACGCCAAGGCCGGCTTCAGGAAGCGGACATACTGAACAAAGCCGCTCAGCGCGAAATACATCGAGCGCAGGCCCATGATCGCGAAGATGTTCGAGGTGAAGGCGATGAAACGGCGCTCCTCGATCGCCATGCCGGGCGGCAAGATGCCCAGGACCGCCGGAATCGAATCCAAGGCGAAGATCAGGTCCGTCCCTTCGACGACCAACAGGACGAGGAACAGGGGGGTGAACACGCGCCGGCCGTTCTCGATCGCCCAGAAGGAATTCCCATGCAGGTGCGTGGTCAGCGGGATGCACTTGCGGGCAACCTTGACGATGAAGTTCTCCTCCATGCTCTTGCCCTCGTTCTCATCTTTGGCGAACGCCAGCTTGAAGCCCGTGAAGAGCAGGAACGCGCCGAACACCGGGAGCAACCAGGTGAAGCGGTCGACCGCGGCGACCCCGACGACGATGAAGAGCGCGCGCATCGCCACGGCCCCGAGAATGCCCCAGAAAAGGACGCGATGCTGCAGGCGTTCGGGGATGCTGAAGTGCGCGAAGACGAGGATGAAGATGAAGAGGTTGTCGACCGAGAGCGCCAACTCCAGGATGTAAGCCGCGGCGAACAGTTCGGCGTCTTCGGAGCCGCGCCAAGCGCTGAGCAGGAAGGCGAAGGCCCCCGCCAAGCTCACCCAGACGACGCACCAAGCGACGGCCTTGCGGAAGCTCGGGGCCTCCTCCTTCTTGCTGAAGACGCCGAGGTCCAAGGCGAGCATGACGCCGACGAAGGCAAGGAAGGCCACCCACGCCCATCCTGGGATGACAAGCGGCAGATCGGAGGCCAGAAACAAGGTATTCACAGGCCAAGAACTTACCTTAATCTACAAGGAGTCAAGTCGACCCCACCGATGGAGGCTTGCCCGACGACCCGCCCCCGAACTAGATGGAGTCCGCGTTCCCGTAGTTCAACGGATAGAACATTGGTTTCCTAAACCGAGGATGTGGGTTCGATTCCCGCCGGGGACAGCGAGGGCTTCAGCGCTTCAGGCGGAAGCCCTGGACGCGGGTGTCGGGCGAACGTCGATAGACGGCCTCGACATCCTTGACCTGCATCAAAACCCATGGCGCCAAGATGCTGTCGCCGTTCTTCGTGAAAACAATGTCATCGGCCAGGTAGACGCAGGTATGCAGCCCCTCGCCGCCTTCGAGGAAGCACAGGATATCCCCATAACGGTAAGGGGGTTCGACCGTGGCATAGCCCTGGACCAGACGAGTGGCCGCTTGGCGCATATCCAAATACTCGTCCTTCGGGGTCGAGTTGAAGAAATTCAAGGATGTCCAATGGCAATCCGGCAGGCGGCCGCGGGCACCGTGCTCGATTTCAGGGAAGGTATAGGCCCGCTGACGGATCACCGCGGGGAAAAAGTGGGTGACATCCACCGACTGGATGGCTTGGCGCTGCGTGATGGCCCGCAGGAAACTCGCCTGCGTGGCGTCCACCTGCCCGGCGGTCCAGTAATCCAAAAAGGCCTGGCGATCGCCCTTCAACGGCAATTTCAGTTCCACGAGCAAGCTCCGCACGCGCGTCACGGCCCGGAAAGTACTGCGGACCTCCGCCGCGTCCTTCGCCAAGGTCAAGAGGGCCTGGATGTCGCTGAAGGCAATGGCTTCACCATGCTTCCAGACCAGCTGGCGGAAGAGTTTCTCCTGGGCTTCGTTCAGCCCGGACCCCGCCAACCAATCATCCAGGTCACCGCCCAGGACATAGACCGGGTCGCGCTGGTATTCATTGGCCGGGTACTTCGCCAATTCACGATACAACGCCGAACGCACCGCGACATCCAGCGAACCGATCTCGGCCACGGTCGGGTAAAGGCTGATGACGTTGGCCTGGATGGTGCGGCTGGCTGGATCAAGGAGCCGGGTGACCATCGCCGCCGAGACCCCTTGACGCACCAACAACTCACGAACCGCCGTCTCCGTGGTCTGCTCGAAGACCCAGCGGGTGGTGGCGTTGGGCTTGGCCACGGCCGCCAAGAGCGTCTCGGGGACCTCCAGATAGACCGTACGCACCTCCAACTCGCCCCACGGACCGGGCTGCGCCTTCCACACCGGCTCGGTGCGGGCCACACAAAGGCCCAGCGACGCGGCTAAGCAGGCGATGAAGACGGCGATTTTTTTCACATCTTTTTAACACCGCATCTGAGCCAAGGTTCCGACAATATTATAAGTCAGCCCCAGGCCATGACCCTTCGGTGCCAAGCAACCCTTCGCCCGAGCCTAGGCCACCCTCCGCCGGCGGCGGCACGCACGGGTGCTCCCATCAGCGTAGCCGCGCGGCCGGTTGCCCAAGGCCCCCCCGGCTCGGCGAAAACGCCGGGGCAAAGGGCCGACAACCTCCCGCGGGGTGTTTCGCATTGTAGTAAGGAAGGCTTCTCGACAGGGATAGGTGAACCTTTTCCTCCTTCCCGTGGCCCGTCCTCCGTCCAAAAAAGCGCCCGCCCCCCGCGGCCGCACCGCCAAGCCCTCCAAACGCCCTGCCAAAGGCCGCGCGCCACGCCGCCAAGCCGACGCCGCCTCGACCTCCACGCCCGAAGCCGCCAAGGGCCAAAAGGGCCAGCGCATCGGCGTCCTGATCGACGCGGATAACGTTTCGCACCAACACCTCCCCACCCTGCGCCGCTTCATCGGCGAAACCCCCATCGCCGCCGCCCGCGCGTATGGCGACTTCCAGGGGCGCCTCAGCGGCTGGCGGGCCTTCGCGCAGGACTGGCCGGAACTCGAACTCGTCGACCAACGTAGCTACACGCCCGGCAAGAACGCCGCCGACATGCGCCTGACGATCGACGCCGTCAAGTTGATGGCCGCGGCCGAGCCACCGACGACCCTCATCTTCGTCACCAACGACAGCGACTTCACGCCCGTGGTCGAAGACGCCAAGCGCCTCGGCGTCCGGATCGTCGTCATGGGCGAACGCACGCACAAGGCGCTCCGCTCGACGGCCCATCACTACCTCAACCTCTCGGAACTGCGCGAACGCATGGACTCCGAAGAACGCGCGAAGTCCGACCCGCGGGCCGCGCTCGCCTTGCTGGCCCAAGCCATCCGCGAACTGACGCCGAAGACCAAGCCGAAGGCGTTGGAGTTGCTCGAGCAATTCGAGAAGATGTTGCCCGAGCTCCGCTTCGGCGACGTCCGTCCCCCGCGCCCCGCCGCGCCCGCGCGCGAACCGCGTCCCGCCCGTGAACCCCGCCCGGCCCGTGAGCCGCGCGGTCAACGTCAGCCTCGCGAACCACGCCCAGACAACAACGGCGGCAACGGCCAGGATTACCGCGACACGCCCAACCTTTCCGCCGCGCAACAGGCCCAAGGCAAAGCCGAAGCCGACCAGCGCCGCCAGCAACTATTGGCCCGCAAGGACATCATCGAAGCGCTCATCGACGTGGCCACCGGGCTCGCCCCGGAGGGCGAATGGATCAAGGTCGAGGTGATCAAGAAGTTCCTGATCCAGGAATACCCTGGCCTCGAACGCGACGCCCCGCGCTACGCCAAGTTCTACCGCATGCTCGAGGATACCGGCTGCTTTGAAGTCCAGCTGCAAGGCTCGACGGTCATGGCCAAGCTCAAGCCTCAGCCCGGCGAAGAACCGCGCGGCGCCTGATCACTTCCCGATCGTCCGAGCGAGGAAATCCAAGGTCGGCTCCGCGAGGTCAGGCTGGGTGCTCTTGGTTTCGTTCCTCGTCTCGTTGCCATTCGCGGCCCAACGCAGCGTGAGGCGCGTCCAACCCTTCCCCTTCGGATGCAGGTCGAAGGTATGCGGTGCTCCATCAACGACGATCAGCTCATGCGCGACCTTGGCCTTGGCTAAGGCCGCCGCCATGTCCCTGGACTGCTGGATATCCACCGTGGTGTCGGCGGTGCCATGCAGGATCAACACGGGGGGATCCTTCGCGTCGGCCTGCTGCTCGGGAAGGTAGGCGGCCTGCTGGGCCGCACCGACGCCCGGGACGTCGCCCTTGCCGTGCTTGGAGAAATTCACCACGCCGTACATGTCGATGACCGCGGCCACCTGAGCGGAGACGGTCGCCTGGGCGTCGCCACCCGGGCCGGTTCTATCATCCGAGAGGCCGACCATGAGCGCGAGGTAGCCACCCGCCGAACCACCCGCGACGGCGATCTTCGCTGGATTCACGCCGAGTTCCTTCGCATGCGCGCGCACCCAGCGGACGGCGTCCCGGCAGTCGGCGATGTTTTGCGGCCATACGCCTTCCTTGGTCTTGGCGCCGAGGATGTAGTTGCAGCTGACGACCACATAGCCGGCCCGCGCCAAGTCGGCGCTGACGCTCGCGGAACGGTACTCGGCCTTATCCCCGCCCGTGAAACCGCCACCATGGATGAAGACGACCGCCGGGCGATCCGACCGGGCCGGCCCGTTCGGCAGATAGAGGTCGAGCTTCTCCTTTCGCTCCGGCGCAAGGAAGGTCAGGTCGCTGAGCCGGAAGACCGGGTTCGGCATCTCCTGCGTGAACAGCTTGCCCTTCTGCGCCTCACGTAGGCGCGGGAGATCGGCCAACGCCGCTGGCTTGCCGGCTTCGGCGAGCTCATAGATGCGCAGCTTGGCTTGATCGGGAGCGGCAAAGAGGGTCGCGGCGGCCAACAGGAGAAGGAAACGCATGGGGGCGGGGCTGGAGGACATCCAATCCCGCCCCCACGGGCAGTCAATCCGCCAACGGATGCTCAGGACAAAGCGTAAGCGTAACCGTCGACGATGGCCCGCAAGGACGCCTCGACGAGGTTGGCGCTGACGCCGACCGTACCCCAGGAGCGAGTGCCGTCGGTGGAACGGACGACGACGCGGGTCTGCGCCGAGGTGCCATCCTGGCCAGCGAGCACCCGGACCTTGTAGTCGGCGAGGTGCACCTTCTTCAGTTTCGGGAAAGCCTTCACGAGGGCTTCGCGCAACGCTTGGTCCAAGGCATGCACCGGGCCTTCGCCTTCGGCGACGGTGAGGGACTCCTTGCCATCGATGCGCACCCGCACCGTGGCTTCGCAACTGGCATCCTTGAGTCCGCCCTGCACGGAGATATGGTACTTCACGACCTCGAAAGGCACGACCGCCGACTTGCCCATGTGGCTGCGGAGCAGCAAGGCGAGCGAGGCATCGGCATCCTCGAAGCTCCAGCCCTTGTGCTCGAGTTTCTTGAGTTCATCCAACGCGACGCGCGTCGACGGCGCATCCTTGTCGAGTTGGATCCCGAGCTCGGCGGCCTTGAGGAGGAGGTTGCTGCGCCCTGACTGGTCGCTGACGAGGACGTCGCGGGCGTTGCCGACGGCGGACGGGTCGACGTGCTCGTAGGCGGCGGAAAACTTGCGGATGGCGTCGACGTGCGTGCCGCCCTTGTGGGCGAACGCGGCGGCGCCGACCCAGGGACGACGCGGATCGGGGGCCTGGTTGGTGACGCCATCGACGAAACGCGAAAGCGCGGTGAGGCGCTTGAGCGAAGCCGCCGGGACGCAGCTCCAGCCGCGCTTGATCTGGGCGACCGGGATGACGGCCGTGAGGTCGCAATTGCCCGTGCGCTCGCCGATGCCGTTCATCGTGCCCTGCACATGGACCGCGCCCGCGTCCAACGAAGCCAAGGCATTGGCGAGGGCCAAGCCGGAGTCGTCGTGGGTGTGGATGCCGATGGCGGCCTTGACGGCGGCCCGGGCATGGCGGGTGGCTTCGGCCACTTCATCGGGCAGCGAACCGCCATTGGTGTCGCAGAGGACGATGCGCGAGGCACCGGCTTCCGCGGCGGCGCGGAAACAGGCCGCGGCGTAGGCGGGGTCTTCCTTCCAGCCATCGATCGCGTGTTCGCAATCATAGACGACCTCGCGGCCATGGGACTTCAGGAAGGCCACCGTATCGGCGATCATCGCCAGGTTTTCCTCGGGCGTACAGCGGAGGACTTCCCGGACATGCAGGGCCGAGGTCTTGCCGTAGATGGTGACGACCGGGGTCTCCACCTCGAGGAGGCCTTTGACCTGGGCGTCTTCGGCGGCGCGGATCCCCTTCTTGCGGGTGGAGCCGAAAGCCGCGAGTTTGGCATGCTTGAACTTCAGCTTGCGGGCTTCGTGGAAGAATTCGATGTCGCGCGGGTTGGAACCCGGCCAGCCGCCTTCGATGTAGGTCACCCCGAAGCGCTCGAGTTCCTGGGCGACGCGCAGCTTGTCGGCGACCGAGAAATGAATCCCCAGACCCTGCGAGCCGTCGCGGAGGGTGGTGTCGTAGATTTCGATTTTTCGTGCCATAGTGGTGGGGGGAGGAGAAATGTAGGGGAGGTCGCCGTTCCGGCAGCCGCGGAACGGGAAGTCGCCAGAGGCGAGCCGTTCAGCGGGCTTAGAGCCCGATGATGATAATCGCAGGGATAATGGCACGACCGCCCACGAGGGGAAGGGTCTGAGACTGTGCCGGGTATTCCATGGGAGAAACCTGAGTCCAAGGAAATCCCCCCGTTGAGTCAAAGGCAAAGGCAGGGCGGCACAGACTCGGCTCGCCAAAACCATGATTTTAGCCAAAAAATGCCGATATGCGAAACTTGCTCGCCCTCCTCGCCCTCCTTGGGAGCACGGCTTGTGCCCATGCCCAATGGAATATTTTCGCGGAAAAACTCCCCGCCCCGGGGTCCTGGGCCACCTATCAAATCAAGAAAGTCTCCCCGGAACCGGCCGGGGAACCATCGACCATCAAACTCTCCATCCGCGACGGAGGCATGGTCAAAGACAAGCCGCACGTTTGGCTCAGCGTCGAACCGGTGGCGTGGTTAGGTTCCAGCCATAAAGCGGCTTTACGCTTCTTGGTGCCGAAAGACCTGAGCCGCGAAGGCGCGAACAAGCTCCTGGAATCCTCCGTGGAGATCCTGTTCTCCGAGCCCATCAAGGGCCCCTGGCACATGCTGCCCGAAGACGTCGCCTCCATCGCCGAGAAGGCCGGCTACAAAACCACCAACACCCTTGAACCCGAGACCGCCGCCGCCGAACCTCTGACGCTCGGCACGAAAACCTTCCAATGCCGCCGGCTCAAGATGGAGTCCTACACCATCATCGACCCTCCGTTCGTGAAGAAGCAGACCATCATCCTCCGCGGCACGGTCTGGCGCGACGACGCAACGCCCTTCGGCGTCGTCCAAGCGAAGTGGACGGAAAAAACGATCAAGGCCGAAAAGACCCGCGAAGACGAGAAGGTCATCACCTTGGTCGAGTTCGGCAAAGACGAGACGCCGCCCCCACCCCTCGACCACGGGGAGCGCTTCTCGATGATGCGCCTGCTGTTCAACCGCTGAAAAGGTTCGGCCCGCTTGAGGGCATCAAGCGGGCCGGTTGGAAGTGGTGGCCTGAGTCGGAATCGAACCAACGACACGACGCTCTTCAGGCGTCTGCTCTACCAACTGAGCTATCAGGCCAAATTAACTAGAGGTCGAAGGTGACCAAAGACCCCCTCCCCTGTCAATCCGACAAGGAAGGGGTCAAAAACGGGCTTAGAAGGCGAATTTCCAAGCCGAAAGGCGGCGTTCCACCTCGGCGATAACCTCGGCTTCACCGGCCTCGCCCTTGTCCGAGACGAAGGTCACGGAGAAACGGACGAAGGCACCGCAGTCGTCCCACGGCACGGTCGAGATGAGGTGCTCGGTGATCATCCACTGCGAGAAGGCCTCGCCGGAATCGAAGTTCACCGTCCCCGTCGCACCCGTGGCCGACTTCGGCGCCGGCATGTAGAGGAAGAAACCGGCGCCGGGCTTGCGCACCTGGAAGCCGAGCTTGGCGAGGACGCCGACGAGCTTGTCCATGCGACGTGAATACTTCGCGGCGATGGCCTTCGGGATGGAAGCGTCATCGAGACCGGCGACGCCCGCCTTCTGGATGCCGAGGAACTGGCCCGAGTCGGAATTGTCCTTCACGTCGCCGTAAGCGCGCACGGTGAGGGCGTTGCCGGCGACGAAACCGATGCGCCAACCGGTCATGTTGTGGCTCTTGGACAGCGAGTGCAGCTCGACGGCGACATCCTTCGCGCCCGGGACCTGCAGGAT
>CALQIY020000001.1 GCA_943330755.2 Opitutus sp. GAS368 | reverse complement strand
GCGAGCGTCGGAGTCCCCGAGGCCAATGCGACGGCGGTCTTGGGCGTGGTCGATAAGCTCGAGCGCGGTTCGCCGAAGGATTTGGTCGAAGCGATGACGGCCGCCTTGGCGGGAACCGCCTGCGACCCCGAAAGGACTTTGGCCGCGGCGCGCACCTTTGCGGCCACGCGCTCGCTCGAGGAGCTGGCCAAGCTGGCCGCCGGTGACGTCGCGATGACGGCGCGTCTGGAGGAGTGGAATCATTTGCTCGGGACGCTGAAGTCCATGGGCTTCGGTGAATGCATCACGATCGACCTGACGATCGTCCGCGGCTTGGCCTATTACACCGGCTTCGTCTTCGAGGCGTTTGAAACCGGCGGCGAAGCGCGCGCCTTGGCGGGGGGCGGTCGTTACGATGCCTTGGTGAAGAAGCTGGGCGGTCCGGACCTCCCGGCGGTCGGCTTCGGTATGGGCGACGTGACCTTGCGCGACCTCCTTGAGGCCAAGAAGCTGATTCCCGCCTATGCCGATGGCCCGGACTTCTTCGTGATGGTGCTGGGCGCCGATGCCCGCGCCGCCGCGCTGGAAGACGTCGCGAACCTCCGCCGCGCCGGTTTCCGCGTCGAGTACAACCTGCGCGACGGCAAGTTCGGCAAGCTGGCCCAACAGGCCGAAACCGCGGGCGCGAAGTACGCGCTCGTTTACGGCGGCGAGGAAGTCGCGAAGGGCGTGACCAAGGTGCGGAGCCTCACGGACCGCACGGAAGCGGAAGTCCCGCGGACCGACCTCGTGCCGGCGTTGCGGGCGGTGATGGAAGAAGGCATGCGTGCCATCCTACCTTAAGCGATGTCCGAGCAGACGCGTCAGTATCAGGACATGGCCAAGACGGCCTCCTGGACGATGGTCTCGCGTGTGCTCGGTCTGTTTCGCGACCAGTTGATCGCCGCGTTTTTCGGCGCCAGCGCGATCGGCGCGGCCTTCCTCTTCGCGTTTCAGATCCCGAACCTCTTCCGGCGCTTGTTGGGGGAAGGGGCCTTGACCGCCGCCACCGTCCCGGTCTTGGCGGAAATCGAAGCCAAGCATGGCCGCCCCGCCTCGCACGCGTTCCTGAATTACGTCCTCCGCAAAGTCCTGCCGTGGCTCCTCGGCATCACGCTGGTCGGCATCGGCCTGGCGCTCCTGGCGATGATGCTCTTCAAGGATCCGCGTTATGTGAATTCCGCCGAGTTCACCGCTTGGTGCATGCCGTACATGCCGCTGATCTGCGTCGCGGCGCTGTTCACCTCCGCCGTCAACCTCAGCGGCCGGTTCGGTTTGGCGGAAATCGCCTCCTCCTGCCTCAACGTCTGCATGATTTTGGGGCTCGGCTTCTTCGGCTACTATCTCGGTGACGGCGACCTCGGCCGGGCCCGTTGGCTGTGTTTCGGCACCTTGGCGGGGGGCGCTTTGCAGCTCTTGATTCCGATGTGGGGCCTCCAAAAGGCGGGCTGGCGGAGCACGCCCGTGCGGGCGGATGCCGCCGCATGGCAGGCTTTGCGGGTGGCGTTCATCCCGGCGGCGTTGGGCGCGGGCATCCTGCAGATCAACTTCCTCATCTCGCGGTCGTTGGCGTTCGACCTCGAAGGCTCGAAGCTGACCTACTACTATATCGCCAATCGCATCGTCGAGCTCCCGATCGGACTCTTCTCGACGGCCATCGCCACGGTCATGTTCCCGGCCATGGCCACGGCTTTCGCGGAGAAGGATATCGCCGCGATGGGGCGTAACTACGCACGCGGCATGCGCTTGATCCTCGCGATCAACATCGGCGCCGCCATCGGGCTGGCCGTTTACTCGGAGCAGATCATCCGCCTGCTCTTTGAGTTTGGGCGTTTCTCCGCCGAGGACTGCGCCAAGACGCGCTCCGTGTTGGTGCTCTTCGCGTTGGCGATGCCTTTCCATGCGATGATCTCGATGGTAACGCGGGCGTTGAACGTCGCCGGCCAGACCCAAGCCACCTTCCGCGTCGCCCTCTGGGCGGTCGGCGTCAACATCACCGGTTCGGTGGCCGCGATCGTCCTCGGCTATGGCATCGAAGGGTTGGCCATGGCCAACGCCGCTTCGGCCATGGTGCAGTACTTCCTGCTGCGCCGCCAGTTGCGTGTGACGGCCCCGGCCTTCCTCACGGAGAACCTGACGTTCCCATTCGTGCAGGCGCTCGTCGGCTCCGTGTTCATGGGGGTCGTGGCGTACCAAGGCTTCAACCTGTTGTTCATGCTCGGGCAGCCTTGGGTGAACACCAAGGTCAACTTGTTCGCTTCGATGGCCGTGGCGGGCGGGGTCGCGGCGGCATTGTATGCGGCCTTGCTGGTTTGGTGGAAATACCCCGAACGCGACCTGGTGCTCGGTTTCGGCGACCGCATGCTCCGTCGCTTGCGCTTACGCCGCTGAAGTCTTTGCAACTCTCACAGGCGGGAGTGGTTCTAAAGTTGCACCCTATGATTTTAAGCGGCCCCGTCCTCCCCGAGTTGCTCCGCGATGAGTGCTTGGCGGATATCTTCCGGGAAACGGTCCGCCGTCAGCCTACCGCCCCGGCGTTGGAAGATGTCCAAGGTATGCTCACTTATCAGGAGGTTTTGCGACGGGCGGAGGGCGTCGCCGCGGGGTTGCGGGCGGAGGGCGTAGGGCCAGGTCAATGTGTCGGGCTATGGATGAGCCGGGGCCGCGATTTGATCATTGCGCAGGTGGGTATCGCCCTCTCGGGGGCCGCTTGGCTCCCTTTTGACGCGGCGGTCCCACCGGATCGCTTGGCGACCTGCATGCGGGATGCTCGCGGCACGTTGGTGCTGACCGAGGAAGCACGGGCCGCGGCAGTCCGGGAACGTGGTTGCAAGCCTTTGGTCATGGCGGCAATGCCCGTCGGCGGGGACGGCGTGATGGTCCGCGCGGCGTCGTCCGATCATGCGTATGTGATATATACCTCGGGTTCGACGGGTGAACCCAAAGGCATCGCGATTTCGCAACGCAACGTCTGCCACTTTATTCGCAGTGAAAACCAGGTGCTGCGGATTCGGGCTGACGACCGGGTCTACCAAGGCTTCTCCGTCGCCTTCGACATGTCGGTGGAGGAGGTCTGGATTTCTTTCCTCGCGGGCGCCACGCTCTGGATCGCTCCCGGCGAGACGGTTGCCGATCCCGAGGCCGTGGCGGCGGCTTTGCTCGCCCATCGCCTCACGGTGCTGCATGCGGTCCCGACGCTCGTGGCCCTGATGCCGGCGTTGCCGCCCACGGTCCGGTTATTGAACTTGGGTGGTGAAGCCTGTCCCGATGCCTTGTCCGAACGCCTCGCTGGCAAAGGGTACGTAGTCTTCAATACTTATGGACCAACCGAGACCACGGTCACCGCGACCCTTGCGGAACTTCGTCCTGGAAAGTCGGTCACGATCGGCCGTCCTTTGCCTAACTATCAAATCGGCATTTGTGACCCGGCGCGTCAACTTCTGGCGCAGGGAGCCTCCGGAGAGATTGTGGTTTTCGGGCCGGGCCTGGCGAGTGGCTATCTCGGGCGGGCGGAGCTAACCGCCGCGCGGTTCGTCGAAATCGCCGGCCAACGGGCCTACCTGACGGGCGACTTGGGCCGGATCGATGCTTCGGGTGAAATCCAGTGTTTTGGACGCGTCGACAATCAGGTGAAACTCCGCGGGTTCCGGATCGAACTCGACGAAATTACCACGGCGCTGGCGGAGCAACCAGGGGTTGGCACGGCGGCGGCCGTCGTCCGTCCGTTCGCCGGCAGCGATGAAATCGTCGCGTTCATCGTGGCGGCGGAAGCCTCGTTGAACCTCGCTGATTTGCGGGCCGCCTTGGCCCATCGCTTGGCGGTCTATATGTTGCCGGCGCATGTGGAAGTATTGCCCAGCTTGCCGCGGTTAAGTTCCGGAAAAGTCGATTTGGCCGCCTTGCGCCAACGGGAGCTCAAAGTCGTGGAGGTGGCCGAGGCGCCTCCGGCCGCGGATGCGCATGAAGCCGCCTTGCGGGCGATCTTGGCGGATCTTTTTCCCGGACGCCGGTTGGCGCCGGACATCGACTTCTTCTCCGACCTGAATGGACACTCCTTGCTCGCCGCCCGCTTGGTCACGCGTCTCCGACGGGATCCACGCTACGCGACCATCGGTGTGCAGCACGTCTACCGCCATCGACGGCTGGGCGCATTGGCGAAAGCCATGGCCAGTTTGGGGGCGGCGACGCCCGGACGGCCGGCGCCCGCGCATGACGACGCTCCGTTGAGTCGCCGTTTTTGGTGCGGCTGCGCCCAGGCGGCCTGTCTGCCGTTCCTCGTCTTGTTGCACATGTTCCAGTGGTTGGCGCCATTCTTTGCCTACCACCTGCTCACGGGTGACCACGATGACAGCATGGTCGGCGCGATCTTGGCGGCATTGGCTACTTACGTGGTGGCGTTGGCGCTTTCATTCCCCTTGGGCATTTTGCTGCGTCGATTGCTGGTGGGCCGACTTCGTCCGGGCAACTACCCGCTCTGGGGATTGACCTATTTCCGGTGGTGGCTGGGGGCGCGCCTTAATGAAATTCCTGCGGTCTACCTGATTTCCGGGACCCCGTGGAAGTCGCTGCACTTGCGTCTTCTGGGGTCGAAGGTTGGCCGGGATTGCCTGATCAATTCGGTGACCGTGTCGGTGCCGGAACTATTGACCGTCGGTGATGGCGCCTGTCTCGGTACCTTTGTGAATCTGGAGAACGCCCGCGTCGAAGGTGGGCGGCTCATCATTGGCCGAATCACGATCGGTCGTGGCGCCGCCGTCGATTCTTACGCCGTGCTGGAGAATGACACTTCCGTCGGCGACGGGGCGCGGTTGGCGGGACAATCCGCCTTGGCGGAGGCAAAGCACATTCCCGCCGGGGAGACATGGGCGGGGGCGCCGGCTCGTCCAGTCGAGACGGATACCGCGTTACCCGCTCCGCCTCCGCGCCCGGGCGTTTGGGCGCGCGCGTCACGCTTGGCAGCCTTCGCGGTGGGGGCGGCCGTGGTGGCCGTGCTGTTTTACATCCCCGTCTTTCCGACCTTTGTCGCCATCGACTACGTGGACGCACGCTGGCTCGATTTGTTTGAGTCGGACCACGCTTGGTGGGAAACCTTCCCGCTCTTCTTCCTGCTCGCCATCCCCGCGGCGGCCCTTCTCCTGGTCATCACCGCCGGCTTGGCTGCTTTTTTGAAGGCTTGTCTGCCCAGTCAACGGACTGGGCGCTTTTCGTTGCACGGCCGGGAGTATTTCTGGAAGTGGCAGTTCTCCGCGATCCTCGATGCCTCCTTGCAGGTGCTGCACGGTTTATATGCATCGGTCTATGCGGCCACCTGGCTGCGGCTGCTTGGCACGAAGGTCGGGCGTGATGCCGAAGTCTCCACCGCCGAAGGCGTCGTCCCCGAGCTCCTGGAACTCGGCGACGAATCGTTCATCGCCGATGGGGCGATGCTGGGCGATGAAGAGCAACGGGGCGGCTGGATGGTGCTGCGCCGGACGCGGATCGGCCATCGCTCCTTTGTGGGCAACGGCGCCTACGTTCCTGATGGTACGACCTTCCCGGAGGATTTTCTGCTCGGGGTGCAATCCAGCTCGCCGCGGAACGAACAGATGCACGCCGGGCAGACTTGGATGGGCTCCCCGCCGATGCTGTTGCCGGCCCGCGAGACCATCGCGTCCCAGGACCCCGCCTTGACCTTCCGGCCCAGCCCTGGTCGGCGCCTCGCCCGCGCCTGCATCGAAGGCCTCCGTATCGTCGTGCCGCTGGCCTTCATCATCGCGGTCGGTTACGTGACCGTCTACGAGACCATGGAATACGTGACGGAGGAGGACTGGGGGGGCTTCACCGTGGCCTTGACCTTGGCGGGCCTGGGCTACGCCGCCATGGCCTTCACCTTTGTTTGTTCCGCCAAGTGGCTGCTGGTCGGCCGGTATCGTCCGCGCCTTGCGCCCATGTGGACGCTGTTCGTTTGGCTGAGCGAAGCCGTGACGATTCTGCATGAATCCTTGGCGGTGCCGGCGCTGCTCAATTACCTCCGCGGTACCCCGATGCTTCCGTGGGCCTTTCGCCTGTTGGGTGTGAAGTTGGGGCGCGCGACCTGGCTGAATACCACGGACCTGACCGAGTTCGACTGCGTCACCATCGGTGACGGGGCGGAACTGAACGAGCACAGCGGCCCGCAGACGCATCTGTTCGAAGATCGCGTCATGCGGATTGGCCTGGTCGAGATCGGTGCACGGGCCACGTTAGGCGTTCGCGCCACCGTCCTTTACGATGCCTCCGTCGGGGCCGAATGCCGCCTTGGTCCGTTGACCCTGGTGGCCAAGGGTGAGCATACCCCCGCCCACACGTCGTGGGAAGGCACTCCCTCGGCGCCGGCGCCCATGAACTAAGATGAAAGTCTACGACCTTGCTGAAGTTGCCTTACTGGGTGCCCCCCAAGCGGCTGACCTTTACCTTATCCGTTTGCCGGACCTCGGCCGTGGGTCGGCCGCTCGGGCGACGTTGCGACGCGCGCTTTTAAAGTTGGTGCGCGGTTGGTATGGCGAGTCCGTGGAAATCCTGGAGACGGGCGCGGCACCGACGCTGACAGGTTGCCCCTTGAAGTTCTCGATCTCCTATGACGGGACAGACGGGTGGGTCGCGTTAGGGGCGCAGGCCAAATTAGGTTGCGATGCGGTCTTGGCTCAGGACTTCCCGGAAATGTTGGACGTGGCTCGGAAGTATCTGGGGCCGCCCGTGGCGGAGCGCATCGAGCAGTCGCGGTTGCGGGCCGAGACCTTCGCCCATGCCTGGGCGAAGCATGAAGCGACCCTCAAGGCCTTGGGCTGGGGCCTGGCGGAAGCGCAAGCGGTGCCAGCGATGCTTTGCCACTATCATCGCCAAACGCAGGCGATCGTCGCTGTAGTGGCGGAATAGTTACACCTTGACGGAGCGGGCAGGGGAGGCGGTTTTCGGCGAAACGCCGCGGTACTTCTTCACCAAGGCCTGCAGGATCGCGACCGTTTCATCGTCCGCGACCCCGTCCACCTTGGACCCGCGGAAGTGCCGTTGGAACGCCTCGATGGCCAAGCGCAGCGTCTTCTCCGAGTTGTCGTCGAGACGATACCCGTAGACGCGGAGCAGTTGCTGGATTTCCGGAGTCGTGAGCTTCTTGGATTTGAGCAGGATGCGGAACACCTGGACATCTTTGGCGTCGGGCCAGGCGCCGACACCGTTGGCGGCGAAGTATTCCCACGGGAACAAGGAACCCGGGTCGATCTTGCGGCCGATCGCGATGTCGGAATGCGCGACGACGTTTTCGGGGCTGATCCGGTGGGTCGTCACCAAGTGCTGGGCCAGCGCGAGGACGGCATCGACCTGTGGCTTGGGGTACGGGTGGATATTGCCGTCGTAGTTGACGATCTCGATGCCGACGGAGGACTGATTCAGGCCCTCGAATTTACCCCAGGCGCTTTTACCGGCGTGAAAGGCGGCCAACGAGTCCGGGCACATCCGGAAGATGCGGGCCTTGGGTTGTTCATCGCTGACCAGGTAGTGGACACCCACCATATGACCTTTGGACCGGCCCTGGAGGCTATCCAAGGCGGAGGGTAGGGATGAAGCCGTGTGGTGCAGGACCAGGATTGAGATCGGCTGCTTGCGCGCCTCGACACCCGCCGAGGCCGGACCTTGGATGACCGAGAGCTTTGCATTGACCATGACGACGCTCTCAGCCGAACCGCTCGAAGTTGTCGAAGAAGTCGTTCCGCAGCCCGTAAGCGCCAAAAAGGAGACTAAAACCGCTAAACGCTTCAAATAGGTGGGGTTCATGCTTAATTGCCTGATAGTCATTTAATTAATCGGCCCACTATAAACCCCAAGATAATACCGCAAACAGGTGATTTATCCCTTTATTTAGAGAACATTTATCAATTAGACATAATGTATATTGTGCGAAATACACCTATGGGTAGAACCCGTGTAGAAATGCGTTATTGATTGCTTGAGGGTTTTCGAGCGTAAATCGGCCTCCTCGCCATGAAAGTCGCCCGCCATATCATTGAAGCCCGTCGTGAAGCTATCGCCAAGCTGTTGAGCAAGGTTGGTTACGTCCCGGTGCTCGAAATCTGCAAACAGTTCAATGTCTCCGAGGCCACTGCCCGCCGCGACCTGACCGAATTGGAAAACCAGCGCCGCATCACGCGTACGCATGGTGGCGCGTTGTCGGACTTCAACCGCAACTTCCCGCCGCTCGACGATCGCAAGGTCGAAGACGCCGAAGCCAAGCGCAAGATCGGCAACAAGGCCGCATCCCGCGTCAAGGCCGGCATGACCGTCTATCTCGACTCCGGTTCGACCATCTTCTTCGCCGCCGAGGCCATCGCGGCTTCCGGCGTTCCCGACCTGCAGATCGTCACCACCTGCTTGCCGACCGCGCAGCTGATCTCGTCCTTGCCAGGCGTCGAGGTCTACATCCCGGGTGGTCTCTTCCTGACGCGCCATGCGATGGTCGCCGGTGACCGCACGCTGGAGGAAGTCGCCCGCTGGAATTTCGACGTGGCCCTGCTCGGCGCCGAAGGCATCGACGAAAACGGCCTCTGGAATTCGCAGCGCGACATCTCGCACCAACAACGCGAAGTCATTCGTCGCAGCGACGAGGTCTTGATTTGCATGAACAAGGTGAAGCTTGGTCGTGGTGGTCCGTGCGCCGTGACCCGCGACGTTTCGCCGTTGTTCCTGGTGACCGATGCCGACGCCGCTGCGGTCGTCCAGGCCAAGGTCAAGATGGCGGCCGACCACGTCCTCACCGCCTAAGTTCGTCCACGGCGGACGCACCTCAGGCCATGTCTACTGACGCTATCCAAGCCTTGCTGGATCTGTCCCATGACCTGGGTGGCGACCGGTTGCGCATGGCCATTTTGGGCGAAGGCAACACTTCCCTGCGGCTCGATGCGGAGACCTTTGCGGTCAAGGCTTCGGGGTCCAACCTGGCGTCGCTTCGTCCGACCGAGCTCACGACCTGTCGCTTCGATCGTCTGCTCCCGCTCCTCGACGCCCCCGCCGCCACCGATGCGGAAATCGACGGCGTCCTCTTCGCTTCCCGCGTGTCCGAAGCGGACAAGAAGCCCTCCATCGAGGCCCTCTTCCACGCTTATCTGCTCACCTTGCCCGGCGTCCAGTGCGTCGGCCACGTGCATGCCATCGCCGTGAACCAGATCCTGTGTTCCCCGCGGGCCCGCGAGTTCGCGGAACGACGGGCCTGCCCCGATGAGATCGTGATGTGCGGCGTCGAATCGGTGTTCGTGCCCTATGCCGAGCCTGGTTTGGGCTTGGCCCAATCCATCCGCCGCGAGGTGCAGGCCTTCGTCCGCCGCACCAGCCGCGCGCCCAAGGTCATCCTGCTGCAGAATCACGGCGTCATCGCCGTCGGCCCTTCCGCCAAAGCCGTGCTGGGCACCCTGCTGATGTCCGAGAAAGCCGCCGAAATCTTCGTCGGCGCCGCCGCCTTGGGCGGCCCGGTGTTCTTGACCGCACAGCAATGCGAGCGCATCGCCGGACGTCCCGACGAGCACTATCGCCAGAAAATGCTCGGGCTCTGACCCCTCCCCCTTCCCCCACTGATTTCCATGTCCAACTACCTTGCCATCGACCTCGGCGCCGAATCCGGGCGCGTGATTTTCGGAAGCCTCAAGGGCGGAAAGCTCTCGATGAAGGAGATCCACCGCTTCTCCAACGGCGCCATCACCGCCAACGGCACGCTGCGCTGGGACATCGTGCGCATCTTCCGCGAAATCCGCATCGGTTTGGCCAAGGGCGCGAAGCTCGGGCCGATCAAGTCGATCGCCTGCGACTCTTGGGGCGTCGACTACGTCCTGCTCAAGGGCGATGGCCCGATGCTTTCCCTGCCCTACACCTATCGCGACGAGCGTAGCTTCAAGTCCTTCGACAAGGCCATGAAGAAGTTCTCGCAGAAGCAGCTCTTCGAAGGCACGGGCATCGCTTCCATCTCCATCAATACGCTCTACCAGTTGTTTGATGACGTCGAGAATCGCCCGGAAATCCTCGCGTTCGCCGATAAGTTCCTGCTGATCGGCGACTACATCACCTGGCTGCTGACGGGCCAGGCGCGCGCCGAGGAGACCTTGATCTCCGGCAGCCAGCTGTGGGATACCCGCAAGCGCGACTGGGCTTGGCCGGTGCTCAAGAAGCTCGGCATCCCCAAGCACATCTTCCCCAAGCCCGCCGCTCCCGGCACCAAGCTCGGCAAGCTCCTTCCTTACCTCAGCAAGGAAACCGGCCTCAAGTCGGCCGAAGTCGTCACCACTTGCGCGCACGACACCGCGGCCGCCGTCGCCGCCGTGCCCGCGACCAAGGGCGACGATTGGGCCTACCTGTCTTCCGGCACGTGGTCGCTCCTCGGCGTCGAGCTCCCGAAGCCGCTGGTCAATGAGACCGTCCGCGAGGCCAAGTACACGAACGAAGTAGGCTTCGAAGGCACGACGCGCTTCCTCAAGAACCTCGTGGGCCTCTGGGTCCTGCAGGAATGCCGCCGCGAGTGGATGGAGCGCGGTGAAGTTTCCGATTACGGCGAGATCGTGAAGCTCGCGCTCAAGGCCCCGGCCCTGCGCAGCTTCATCCGTCCCGACGACGTCCGTTTCGCCAAGCGCGGCGACATGGTGAAGAAAGTCCAGGACTTCTGCCGCGAGACCAAGCAACCGGTGCCGCAGACCCATGGCGAGATCGCCCGCTGCGTCCTCGAGTCGCTGGCCCTGCTCTATCGCGTGGAAATGGACGGCATCGAAAAACTCACGGGCCGCAAACTCTCGACCTTGCACATCGTCGGCGGCGGTTGCCGCAATGCCCTCCTCAATCAAGCCACGGCCGACGCCACGGGCCGCACGGTCATCGCGGGCCCGGTGGAGGCCACCGCCGCGGGCAATATCCTCGTGCAGGCTGTCGCCATGAAGGAGCTCAAGAACCTCGATGCCCTGCGCGGCGTGGTCCGAAAGTCCTTTGAAGTAGTGACTTACAAACCCAATCCTACGCTTGATTGGCTCGACGCCTTAGTGAAGTTTAATGGTTTAAAGAAGGCATAAACCTGCTTAAGCCTCCCTTCCCCGCCTTTACCTGCCTAGCACCATGTCTACCTACAAGTACGTCTCTCACCTCTGGAACGACGCCGAAGCGGCGAAACTCGATCCGGTGGCCCGTCTGATCTACCGCTCCAACAAGTTGGGCGCTGACCAGCGCATCACCAACACCGGTGGGGGCAACACCTCCTCCAAGATCGTCGAGAAGGATCCCCTCACCGGCAAGGATACCCCGGTGCTCTGGGTCAAAGGTTCCGGCGGTGACCTGCGCACGAGCCTCCGCGAGAATTTCTCGTCCCTCTATCAGGACAAGCTCATCGGCCTTCAGTCCGTCTATGCGGCCCGCGCCGATAAGGGTCTGAAGTCCCAGGCGGAAGATGACATGGTGGCGATGTACAACCACACCACGTTCAACCTGAATCCGCGGGCATCATCCATCGATACCCCGCTGCATAGCTTCTTGCCGGGCAAGCACGTCGACCACATGCACCCGAACGCGATCATCTCGATCGCCGCTTCCAAGAACTGCGAGGCCCTGACCAAGCAGATCTTCGCCGGCAAGATGGCCTACGTGAAGTGGATGCGCCCGGGCTTCGAACTGGGCCTTGCGATGCAGGACATTTCCCGCGCCCAGCCGGACATCAAGGCCATCATGATGGGCCAGCACGGCTTCATCTCGTGGGCCGACGACGACAAGGCCTGTTATGAACTGACCCTCGCCATGATCGAGCAGGCGGCGGCTTACATCGAAGCCAAGTACCAGGCCAAGGGCGGCGACGCCAAGGCCTTCGGTGGCGCCAAGTACCAGACCCTCGAAGCCGAGAAGCGTCACGCCACCCTCGCGGCCATCCTGCCCTGGCTCCGCGGCCAAGTCTCCAAGGAGAAGCGTTTCGTCGGCACCATCCAGGACGACGACAAGATCCTCCGTTTCGTCAACTCGGCCGACGCCCCGCGCCTCGCCGAACTCGGCACCTCCTGCCCCGACCACTTCCTCCGCACGAAGATCAAGCCGCTCTATGTGGCTTGGAATCCGCAGGCCGAAGACGTCGCCGCGCTCAAGGCCAAGCTGGCCGCCGGCCTCGAACAGTACCGCAAGGACTACGCCTCCTATTACAACGCCTGCAAGCGGTCCAACTCGCCCGCCATGCGCGACGCGAACCCGACCGTCGTGCTCATCCCCGGCCTCGGCATGATCGCCTGGGGTAAGGATAAGTCCGAATCCCGCGTCACCGCCGAATTCTACAACTGCGCCGTCGAAGTCATGCGCGGGGCCGAAGCCATCGATGAGTATGTCTCCCTGCCCCAGCAGGAGGCCTTCGACATCGAGTACTGGCTCCTGGAGGAAGCGAAGCTCAAGCGTATGCCGGCCGAGAAGGAACTCGCCCGTCAGGTCATCGTCGTCGTCGGCGCCGGCTCCGGCATCGGCAAGGAAACCGCCCATCGCCTCGTCAAGGAAGGCGCCCACATCGTCTGCGTCGACAAGAACGTCGAGGCGGCTCAGGCTACGGCCAAGGAAATCACCGACAAGCACGGCGTCGGCATCGGCGTCGCCGGTACGGGTCTCTCCAATTGCGGCCCGGCCATCGGCTTGGGCGGCGACATCATGGACCGCGCTTCCATCCGGAAGATGCTGGACCAGGTCGCGCTGGCTTACGGCGGTTTCGACTCCATCTGCGTCACGGCCGGCATCTTCGTCTCGCCCGACACCACGGGGCACATTCCGGACGACAAGTGGGCCCTCACCTTCGCCCTCAATGTTACCGGCAGCTACCTCGTCGCCGACGAAGCCTTCAAGTCCTGGAAGGAGCAAGGCCTCCGCGGCAACCTCGTCCTCACCACGAGCGCCAACGCGGCCGTCGCCAAGAAGGGTTCCGTCGCGTACGACACCTCGAAGGCCGCCGCCAACCACCTCGTCCGCGAGCTGGCCATGGAGCTCTCCCCCCTGGTCCGCGTCAATGGCGTGGCCCCGGCGACCGTTGTCCAGGGTTCGGCGATGTTCCCGCGCGACCGAGTGATCGCGTCGCTTGCCAAGTACAACATTCCTTACACCGATGATGAGGCGACCGATTCGCTGACGACGAAGCTCTCGCGCTTCTACGCCGATCGCACCTTGACCAAGAACCCCATCACCCCCGCCGACCAGGCCGAAGCCTATTTCCTCCTCGTGACCAACCGCCTCAGCAAGACGACCGGACAGATCATCACGGTCGATGGTGGTCTCCACGAGGCCTTCCTCCGCTAAATCGTGCGCGTCTCGCTCTTCGTTCCTTGCTTCGTCGACCAGCTCGCCCCTCAGGTGGGCTTGGCTACGGCCAAGGTGCTTAAGCGCCTCGGGCATGATGTGGAATTCCGCGCCGAACAGACCTGCTGCGGCCAACCGTCGTTCAACTCGGGCCAATGGGATGTCGCCCGCGAGGGTGCCATCCGCGCCCTCCAGGTCTTCCGCGGCGCGGAAGTCGTCGTCGGTCCCTCCGGCTCCTGCGTGGCGATGATCAAGAAGTTCTACCCGGAGCTCCTCAAGGACACCCCGCATCTCGCCGCCGCCGAGGACCTCGCCGCGCGGACTTTCGAGTTCTCCGAATTCCTGGTCAACCAGCTCGGCGTCACCGACGTCGGGGCCAAGTTCGCCAAGAAGGTCACCTATCACGACGGTTGTCACGCGCTCCGCGAGCTTCGCCTCAAGGAGGAACCCCGGCAGCTGCTCCGGGCGGTCAAGGGCCTGGAGCTGATCGAATCCGAGGAAGGCGAATCCTGCTGCGGCTTCGGCGGCCTCTTCTCGGCCAAGTTCCCGATGATCTCCACCGCCATGGTGCAGGTCAAGGGCGGCGCCCTCGCCCGCACCGGCGCGGACTTCGTCGTTTCCTCCGACCCTTCCTGCCTGCTGCAGATCGGTGGCTGGCTCTCGCGCGAAGGTAAGCCGATCCTGCCCCTGCACATCGCCGAAGTGCTGGCCCACGACGCCTAAAGAGATGTCCGACGCCAAGCAGATCTTCATCAAGGACGCCACGCTGAACGCCGCCGACGGGGATCAGCGCGCCTTCATCCGCAAGGCCCTCGGCGGCTATTACGTCAACCGCGACCTCCAGAAGGCCCGTTATCGGGACTGGGAACGCGCCCGTGATGCGGCCTCGCTCGCCAAGTGGACCGCGGTCAACGACCTCGCCAACCAGCTCGAGAAGTTCACCGCCAATTTCGAACGCAACGGCGGCATCGTGCACTGGGCCCGCGACTCCGCCGAAGCCCGGGCGATCATCCTCAAGATCGCGGCCGACGTGAACGCGAAGGCCATCGTGAAGTCGAAGTGCATGACTTCGGAGGAAATCCACCTCAACGACGCGCTCGAAAAGGCCGGCTACGGCGTCGTCGAAAGCGACTTGGGCGAGTTCATCCAGCAGCTCCGCGGCGAGCCGCCCTATCACTTCGTCTTCCCGTGCATGCATGTGAAGCGCGAAGCCATCAGCGAACTCTTCACCAAGCATCTGGGCACCGCGCCGACGGATAGCCCGGAGGAGTTGACCATGATCGCCCGCCGGCACCTGCGGCAGCTCTACGTCGACGCCGACATCGGCATCACCGGAGCGAACTTCCTGGTCGCCGAAACGGGTCAGATCTCGATCACCGAGAACGAAGGCAACGCCCGCCTGACGGCCGCCCTGCCCCGCATCCATATCGCCCTCTCCGGCATCGAGAAGGTGGTCAATCGCCTGGACGACTTGGCCGTGCTGCTGCCGATGTTGGCCACGGCCGGCGCCGGTCAGCCGATGACCTGCTACAACACCTTGTACGCGGGTCCCCGGAAGCCGGGTGAATGCGACGGTCCGGAGCAGTTCCACCTGGTGCTCCTCGACAACGCCCGCACCCGGTTGCTCGCGGATCCCGAGCAACGCGATGCCTTGCACTGCATCCGTTGCGGCGCCTGCCTCAACGTCTGCCCCATCTTCAAGAACATCGGCGGTTTGGCCTATGGCACGACTTACCAAGGGCCGATCGGCTCCGTCATCACGCCGCACCTCCGGGGCCTGAAGCAGTGGAACCACTTGTCGAGCGCCTCGTCGCTGTGCGGGGCGTGCACGGATGCCTGCCCGGTCCGCATCGACCTGCACCACCACCTCCTGCACAATCGCCGCAATGCGATGAAGCAGTCCCCGAGCCTTTTCGACCGCGTCTTCCATGCGGGCTTTGGTTTCGTGATGAAGCGCCCCGCTTTGTTCGCCCTCGGTGGCAAGGTCTTCCTCGCGACCTTGCCTTTGCTCAAGAAGCTCCCGCTTCCTTACATGAGTGCTTGGTTGAAGACCCGCGACCTCCCGGTCGCTCCACCCAAGTCGTTCCGCGATCAATGGAAGGATTCCGCCCATGGCTGACGCACGCTCCGATATCCTGGCCCGCATCCGCGAGGCGTTGACGGTCAAGGCGCCGAAGCCGCATTTCAAGGCCGAGGCCACCGCTGGGCAGCCGGTCAAGGTCGCCAAGCCTTGGTTGCCCGACGGCGGTGAGACGCTGGATGCCAGCCTCCTCATTCTCGCCGAGCAGTTGGCCAAGCTTAAGGCCGTGCTCATCCGCGTGCCCGATGAAGCCGCCGCTGGTCAAGCGGTGGCGGACCTCGCCCGTGCCAAAGCCTGGAAGCAAGTCGCTTACCATGGCGCCCCGCTGGTCCGCCCCGTGGCCGCCGCCCTGCCGTGCGCTTCATGGGAGGCCGATGCCTCGTTCGAGAAACAGAAGCTGGAAGGCTGCGATGCCTCCATCACTTCCTGCGAGTCGATTGTCGCCCAGTTGGGCTCCATTTTGGTTTCCAGCGCCTCTTCCGGCGGCCGGGCCCTCTCGATTCTGCCACACGTCCACGTGGTCGTTGCTCGCGTCGACCAAGTCGTCCCCGACCTCGCCACGGCCCTCGCGCAGCTCCAAGCCGAACACGGCGCCCAGATGCCCAGCATGCTCTCCTTCATCACGGGGCCGAGCCGCACGGGGGATATCGAACGGATTTTAGTGCTCGGTGCCCACGGTCCGAAGGAACTTTACCTGGTTTTGGTGGGTTAAAGGAGTGTCATGCGCCCCTTGCTCGCCCTGCTTGCCCTCAGCTTAGGCCTTCCGGCGGCTGAGGTATCCCCGCTCAAGTGGTCGGGCGCCATCAACGTGCCGGATCCCGTGGCGGTAACCGTCGATGAAAAGGGGGCCGTGTACGTCTGTGCGACCACTCGGCGCAAGGTGGCCGACCTCGACATCCGCGAGCACACTAAGTGGATCGCGGAGGACGTGGCCCTGACCTCCCCGTTGGAGAAGGAAGCTTTCTATAAGCGCATCATGGCGCCCGGCGTCATGCGCGGCCCGGAAGGTAGCCTCAAGGATCACAATCGGGATGGCAGCGTCGATTGGCAGGACCTCACCGTCCACAAGGAACGCATCTACAAGTTGGTCGACACCGATGGTGATGGTTTGGCCGACAAGATCACCACCTTCGCGGAGGGATTCAATTCCGTCGGGGCCGGCATCGCGGCCGGGATTCTCTATCACGATGGGTGGGTCTACCTCACCGCCCAGCCCGACCTTTGGCGACTCAAGGATACGGATGGCGACGGCGTCGCCGACCTCAAGGAACTCGTCGTCACGGGCTTCGGGGTCCACATCGCCTATGCCGGTCACGACATGCATGGGCTCCGCCTCGGGCCGGATGGTCGCATCTATTGGACGATCGGCGACAAGGGCACGAACGTCCTCAGCAAGGAAGGTAAGCGTTTCTTCTACCCGCATACGGGGGCGGTCCTGCGCGCGGAGCCCGATGGGACGGGCTTCGAGGTCTTCGCTTCGGGCGTCCGCAACATCCAGGAGATCGCCTTCGATGACTTCGGTAATGTCATCGGGGTCGACAACGACGCCGACCAACCCAAGGAGCGCGAACGGCTCGTCTATGTCGTCGAGGGTTCCGACTCTGGTTGGCGGAATCAGCACCAGTACATGAAGTTGAACAGCCGCTGGATGCGCGAAAACATCTGGCAGCCCGCGGGGGCGCCCAGCCAGCCGTTGTGCTTCACCCCGCCCATCGCCAATTATTCGGATGGCCCGGCGGGGTTCCTCCATGAACCTGGCCACGCCCTCGATGGGACCTTGCGCGGACACTTCATCCTCGATCAGTTCCCGAACGGTAAGATGGATGCCTTCGCCCTGGAGACCGCGGCCGACAGTTTCAAGATGGTGGGACTCCGCACGATCAACCAAGGCATCATGGGCATCGGGATGGCCTGGGGACCCGACGGTAAAGCCTACTTCGCCGACTGGATCGGCGGGTATCCGCTCGATGGCAAAGGGGCGGTTTGGAGCATGGCCGTGGCGACCAAAACCGACCCGGTCTCGCAGGAAATCCTTTCGCTTCCGTTGACGACACCGATTCCGAAGGAGCGTCTCTTGGCTTTGTTGGGCCACCCCGACCAGCGGGTTCGGGTTAACGCTTCGCTGCGGCTGGACCGGCTCGGCGCTTGGGCCGACCTCATGACCGTCGCCGTGGATGGCAAGCGGGAGCGCCTCGCCCGCATCCACGCGATTTGGGGTTGGGGCATGGGCTTGCGGCATGGCCAGCTCCCGTCGCTCAAGGGGGCGGCCGAGCTTTTGGCTGACCCCGACGAGGAAATCCGCGTGCAGACGCTCAAGGTTCTCGCCGAAGGTCGCGTGCCTCCGCCCACCCGTCTGACGCTTGAAACGGAAGTCACCGACTTGCTCGCCGAAAAGATGCTGGCCCAACTCGGCGCACGGAATCCGCGCCTCCGGATGCAGGCCGGCCTCACGCTGGGGCGCTTGGGGATCGGTCGCGTCGGTTTGATGGGCACCAAGGTTCCGGCTGCGCGCTTCTTTCAGGATGCGAGCGCCGACCTGAAGATGCCCTGGCTGCGTCACGGCTTGGTCATGGGCCTGGCGGGGACCCAGAGTCAGGAAGATTTGCTCAAGTTGGCGCAGGGCCCGGACGCCGCCCAAGCGACCTTCGCCACCTTGGCGCTGGCAAGGCAGCGTTCCCCGCTGTTGGCCGAGTTGCTGACCTCGCCGCACCCCGACGTCCTCAATGAAGCCGTCCGGGCCATCCATGACGATGAAGGTGTCCCGGCGGCGCAGCCGGCGTTGGCGCAAGCCTTGGGCCGCGCCGCTTTCCCGGTCACCGCCTTGCGTCGGGTCATCAACCAGAACCTTCGCGAAGGAACGCCCGCGGCCGCCTCGCGTATCCTCCGTTGGCTCGAGGCTCAGCCGGAGACGGGCGCCTTGGTTGATGAAGCTCTGCAAGCACTCCTGGTCTTCGAGCTCCCGCCGGTCCTTGACCTCGTCGATGGTACGGCGAAGCGCTATCCAAAGCGTGACCGCCCTGCCCTGGCGGCCGTTCTGCGGCAAGGTCAGGCTAAGTTGCTGGCCTTCGAAAACGAGTCGCTGAAGGCGTCCGGGGTCGAAATCTTGGTCCGCTATGGATTGGAAGTCCCCACGCCCGAACTGCTGAAGTTGGCGCAGGACCCCAAGGTAGCCGCTGCCGTGCGTTTGCAGGTCCTCCGCCTCCTCGCGGCCAAGGCCGAACCGCGGGCCGCCATCAATGCAGCCCTCCTCGCCGCGACCAACGACGGGGTCGAATCGTCCCTGCGGATCGAGGGGCTCCAACTCCTGGCCCAAGCTGATCCCGCCAGTGCTTTGACCGTCGCCCGCCGTTTCCTCGACGTCGCAGGGTCGAGCCTTGCCGAGAAGCAAGCCGCGGTCCGCGTGCTCTTCGCCAGCACCGAAGCGGCGGCGAGCCAGCCGCGATTGGTTCTCGTGAACAAGCTCCTGCAGCCCAAGTTCAACGACTCCCTGCGCCTCGATGTCTTTTTGGCGGCACAGACGTCGGCGGAGCCCGCGATCCAGACGGCCCTCCAGCGATACCTCGACGTGGCGCGCAAGCCCGAGCAGTTGGCGGCGCCGGGGTTGCCTTATGAACTCTTGATCGCGGGCGGCGATTCGTCCCGTGGGCGCGCCCTTGCGCAGGAACACCTCGCCGCCAATTGCGTGGCCTGCCATCGCTTCGAGTCCGACGAAGGCAGTGAAGTCGGCCCATGGCTCAAGAAGGTCGGTGAGCAGCGGACCCCGGCGGAACTCGCCGAGTCGCTGGTCAATCCCTCGGCGAAGGTCGTCGCCGGGTTTGGGTTTGAGACCTTGACCCTGCGGTCCGGGGAGGTCGTTGCGGGCAGTGTCGTCAGCGAGACCAAAGAGTCGCTGCGCTTGCGGCAGCCGGATGGCGTCCTGAAGGACGTCGCCGTCGGTGCAGTCGTCAGTCGCACCCCGCCGATCTCAATGATGCCACCCATGCTGGGGATTCTGAAGCCTGCGGAGCTGCGTGATGTCGTCGCTTACCTTGCTAGTCTGAAAACAAAGACCCCGAAGGCTAAGAAGTAGTCCCTAGTTGGATGTAGGGTTGAACAGTCAAGGACTACGGTGTTTAATGTTCGCATGCCCCTCCGCTGCTTATGGCTGCTGTTCCCTTGGGTTCTCTGTGCCCAAGTCCCCTCGCCCAAGGTTTGGCAAAAACAGTACGAGACTTGGACCGGTGCGATCAGCAACACCCGCTTGGAGAATGTGCAATGGTCTCCTTCCGGTGAACGGCTCGCCTACAGTTGGCGGACCCCCGAGGGGCGGACGGAGTTCAAGGTCGTCGAATGCGCGACGGGTCAGGTCGCCGCGGCTTTTGATCCCGAAGCCTTGGTGGCGGCCTTGCGCAAGGAAATCAAACCCCAGGCCGAGGTCCGCAACCTCGGGATTTCCCGTGTCCAGCCCCAGGACGACGGCAAACTATGGATCGAGGGTAACGGCTTCGTCTGCACGTGGTCGCCCGATGGCTCCATCCAGAAGCAGGACGCCAGCAAGGCGGCTGACCTCAAGACGGCCCCCGCCGCCGGCCGCATCCGCAGCACCGGCTCATCGCGGATGCTGAGTTCCACCCGTTACGGCAGCAAATCTCCCGACGGCCTTTGGCGCGTCACCGTCGAGGGTGCGGAAGTGACGGCGACCGCAACCTCCGGCGAAAAACGCGTGTTCGTCGCCAGCGGCGGCAAGGGCAGCACGGCCCTGCCCGCCGGCTTTGCCTGGAGTGGTCAGCCCGCCTGGTCTCCCGACGGCAAGCAGTTCGCGCTTTGGGCGACCCGCGCGGTGCCGGTGCGCAAATACCTCGTCAAGGATTCGGTCAAGCAGACCGAAAAGGAGATCGAGTATGACAAGCCCGGCGATGACAAGACGCAGCAACTGGCCTGCGTTTTCAGCCTGGCGGGCGGTTTTCGCTATCCGGGGCTGGATGTGCTGCCCCTGACCATGAACACCGATCGTCTGGATTGGACGGCCGACTCCCAGCGCCTGCGTTCGACTTACACCCTCCGGGGATTCACGGGGCACGGCATCATCGAATTCGACGTCGGGACGAAACAGTGGCGGAAGCTCCTCGCCGAAGAAGATCCGAAGTTCGTCTTCACCTACGGCAGCTTCTATCGCTACGACCTGCCGGATGATACCACCCTATGGGTGTCGGAACGTTCCGGTTGGACGCATCTGTATCGGGTGGATCTGCGCACCGGCGCCACGCTCAACGCCGTGACGTCGGGTGCGTGGGTGATGAAATCGGTCCTGCATGTCGACGAAGCCGCGCGGCAGGTGACGTTTGTCGGCCTCGGCCGCAATCCCAGCGAAGATCCGTACTACCGTCAGGTCTACCGCGTGAATTTCGATGGCACCGGCCTGGTTGCGCTGACCAGCGGCGACGGCACGCACGACGTCGTGTTCGGCCCCGGCCGCAAGTACCTCGTCGACACCTTTTCCCGGGTCGACCTGCCGCCGCGGTTTGTGTTGCGGCGCGCCAGTGATGGCCGCGAAGTGGCCAAGCTCGGCCAAGCCGATGATGCCAAACTACGGGCCGCGGGTTGGGAGCCCCCCCGCCGCTTCGTCGCCCAAGACCGCGCCGGCAAGTTCGACATCCATGGCGTCATCGTCCGGCCCTTCCCCTTTGATCCGCAGAAGAAATACCCGGTCATTGAATACATCTATGCGGGCCCCCAAGACTCCTTCGTGCCCAAGTCCTTCGCGGTCTGGAATGCCTCCTTCCGCGAACCCTCGTTGCAGGATTTCTATGTGGTCAAGATGGATGGGCGCGGCACCTGGAATCGCGGCAAAGAGTTCCATCAGGAGTGTTGGCGCAACCTCGGCGACGCCGGTTTGCCCGATCGGGTCGCTTGGCTGAAGGCGGCGGGTCGCACCGAGCCGCAGATGGACCTGACCCGCGTGGGTATCTTCGGTGGCTCCGCCGGTGGTCAGAACGCCGTGCATGCGTTGCTCCGGCATGGCGACTTTTACAAGGCGGCGGCCGCGGATTGCGGCTGTCATGACAACCGCGTCGACAAGTTGTGGTGGAACGAGCAATGGATGGGTTACCCCGTGGGCCCTTGGTACGCCGCCAATGCATGCCTCACGGAAGCCCACAGACTCCAGGGCCGGCTCTTCCTCACGGTCGGGGAGTCCGACACCAACGTCGACGTCAAGTGCACCTATGACCTGCGCGATGCCTTGCTCGCCGCCGGCAAGAAGGACCTCCTGGAATTCACCGTCATCCTCGGCGGTGGCCATGGCGCCTGCGAGCGTGAAGACATGCGGGTCAAACGCGTGGACTTCTTTCGCCGCGCCTTGGGTGGTCCCCTCCCCCGCTAATCCATGCCTCATCACCCTCCCGGTCTCATCGAGTTGCGCTTGGCCAACGCCAATCAGCTCTTCAACACGATGGACCCGTCGCCGTTCCATGAACGCGACCTCGATCACGACGCCGAAGAGTTCATCGTGAGTTGGGCCCGGGAGCAAAGTCCGGAAGTGGCGCTGCGCTTGCGCATCGTCTTGAAGCAGTCGGCCGATGACACCGTGGCTCGCATGGTCCAGGAGTCCGTGAAGCACTACTTCGAGTACCGGGCGCAGAACAGCCGGCGCGAGGTCAAGGAGCTCATGCGCGAAGGCCGCACCTCGCTCCTGATCGGTTTGGTGTTCTTGGGCTTGATGTTGGCCATCCGCAGTTGCCTGCCCGAGACGGGGATGTGGAGCGACTGGCTGCGGGAAGGGTTGATCATCAGCGGTTGGGTCGCCCTCTGGAAGCCGATCGACATCCATCTCTACCGCTGGTGGCCCATCCGCCGGTTGCGCCGCCTGCAGGACCGCCTGGCCGCCTGTCCCGTCGAGGTCGCCTTCGAGCCCTAAGCCTCGGACTGGAATCGGCTTTTTCCTCAGGAAAATCGTAAAATTACGATTTTTTTACGATGTGGCATTGACAGGGGGGTGTCCTGCCTCAATCCAAACCCTTCGCATGCAGAATTTCGCGAGCCAGTGCCTGGACCAGACCAAGGCCCTCCTCAAACTCAATTTAGGTTCCATCTCCGCCGATGGGTCGGTCACTCCCGTCCCCGGCGAAGTTTCCCGCGCCGATGAGCCGGGCCACGCCGCCTTGGCCTTTGGCGAGTATTACCGGGCGACCGGTGAACTCACCTTGGACCGAAACAACATCCCTGAGATCGTTGCCCGTACCATCACCGCCCAGGTCCGCCTCTCCCAAGGCTCCGACAACGGGATGGCGTTCGCCTGCCTCGGCTTGCTGGCCTTTGGTCCAACCCGCGAGCGCAACCCCGTCTGGGAAATCCTGGATGAAGCGACCCGCAACCTGATCGACGAACGCCTCGCGGTCACGGGCGACCACCACGACCACGTCCAAGCCTTCGACATCGCCAAGGCCGTTTGCCGTTTCTCGTTTGGCCTGACCAAGAAGGACGAAACCGGCGCCTTGGTGGACCGCTTCGTCGACCGCATCACCGCGGCCTCCACGGGCGGTTTCCACGATGACGCGTCGCGTCAGTCCAACCCGGATAACTTTGGCGGTGCCTTCGACCTTTATGGCGTGGTCGCCCTGATCTTCATCCGCCAGGCGCTGCAGCTGCACGCGAACATCCAGCTGCGTGACTCCAAGCTGCCCAAGCTTCGCACGCATGCGGAGAAGTACCTGCGCGTCATCCTCGAGACGGTCCGCGAGGATGGACTCGGTTGGTCCTTCGGTCGCGGCATCGGCTCCTATGGCCAGATGCACTGCATCACCCTCTTGCTGCAGGCTCTCCGTGATCGCTGGATCGCGGTCGACAAGGAGCCGCTCGCCCGTGACTTGGTCCGTCGCCTCTACGCCCATTTCTTCACGACGTTCTTCGACGCCGAACACGGCCTGATCGTGATCCGCGATGGCGAACGCGACACCATCCCTGGCCATACCACGCGCATGGCGAATTTCGATGCCGCGCGCTACCTGTCCCAGTGGTCGCGTCTCGCCAAGACCGTGGGCGGCACCATGGACGTGTTCCGCCCAGCCTCCAAGCAGGCCGTCTGCCGCCTGTACTCCTTGGACAAGACCCCGCGCAAGGAACAGGGTCTCCTCTCCTATTCCGACCCGACTTCCGGCCTGCACATCGTCCTGCCCGTGTTGTCGAATGGCTCGCACAAGTTCTCCGACTCGCTGGCGTTTCCGCACATGCCGGGCGTGATGGATTGGCCGGCCAACCTGTACACGTCCCCATTCATTCCGGAATACACGATCGGCGACCGCGTCTACACGCCCTCTTTCTACGGCAAGAACCTGCAGGTGGCCATGGGGACCAAGGCCGGCACCTACCACTTCCGCTACGAACAACCCGACCTCATCGACAAAGACGAGAAGCTTTCCGCTGGCGTCGCCAGTCTCAAGGTGGATTGGGAATTGAACGGTGGCCGCATCGTCGGCCGCTTCACGCTCATCCCCAAGGCCGCGGTGACGCTCGAGAACTTCCGCTTGGTGCTCCCGATTGCCGCCACGCATTCGCGCATGACCCCCGGCAACGCCCTGATCCTCGGTCCCGAATCGCATCGCTGCGAAGTCCTCAAGGACGACTTCCACGGCGAATGGTTGGAGACCAAGGTGGTCAGCGAAGACCCCAAGCACCGCACCTGCTGGGGCAAGATGCATTTCTACCAGGTCCTCGAGCGCAATAAGCCGCTGGCCCTGCGGGTCGGTACGCCGTACGCCTTCGAGATCGCCTTCCAGCCGGACGTCGTCCGTGCCGGCGGCTGATCCGGCGGTCGTTCGCGATGGAGGCTTCGGGCTTACCCGAGGCCTTTTTTGTGCCTAGTCCCCGTCCCTTCAGGGTTGTCCTGAGGGGGGGCTGTTCCCTAGGCTGAGAGCCTCAGCAATGTCGCGTCCGTTCTACATCACCACCGCCATCGATTATGCGAATGGCGCCCCTCACCTCGGTCATGCCTATGAAAAGGTCCTCGCGGACGTCTTGGCGCGGCACCACCGCATGCTGGGTGACGATGTCTACTTCCTGACCGGCCTCGATGAACATGGGCAAAAGGTCCAACAGACCGCCCAGAAGCGCCAGATCGAGCCCCAGGTCTTGGTCGACGAAGTGGCCGCGGTTTTCCAACAGATGCTCGGCCTGCTGAACATCTCGAACGATGACTATATCCGGACCACCGAGCCGCGCCACAAGGTGGTCGTGCAGGCTTTCCTGCAGAAGCTCTTCGATAAAGGCCTGATCTTCAAGGCGACCAAGTCCGGCTGGTACTCCGTCCGGCAAGAGCAGTTCCTGAGCGACAAGGACCGGGACGCCGAGGGGAATTGGCCGTCGATCTACGGTGAAGTGACCCAGACGACCGAGGAGAATTATTACTTCAAGCTCTCGCAGTTCCAGCCTTGGCTGATCGAGCACCTCAAGGATAACCCCGACTTCATCAATCCCGCGCATCGCCGCAAGCAGGTGCTCGAGTTCCTGAAGGAGCCGATGAACGACCTTTGCATCTCCCGTCCGAAGGCCCGTCTCACCTGGGGCATCGAACTCCCGTTCGACCGCGAATTCGTCACGTATGTGTGGTTTGATGCGCTCACGAACTACTACTCCGCCGTGGTCGATAAGGGCCGCTGGCCGGCCGACATGCACGTCATCGGCAAGGACATCCTTTCGCCGCCCCATGCGGTGTATTGGCCCTGCATGCTCAAGGCCCTCGACATCGCGCCGCCCAAGCAACTGCTCGTGCACGGCTGGTGGACGCTGAACGGCTCGAAGGCTTCGAAGAGCGACGGCAACGCCACCGATAGCCTGAGCTTCGCCCAGAAGTTCGGCACGGATGCGTTCCGCTATTATCTCTGCCGCGAAATGGTCGTCGGTGAAGATGCGGATTTCTCCTCCCCCAACTTCGCGCAGCGCTACAAGGCGGACCTCGGCCACAACCTCGGCAACCTCGTGAACCGTTTGCTCAACATGGTCGGACGGAACTACGCGGGTACGGTGCCGGCCCCGGGCGCCGACGAGGAACTGGAACAGAACCTGCGGAAACTCTGGACGGAGACCGAACGAAAGTTCTTCGCGCATTTCGCCGAAGCCCAAATCAGCCACGCCTTGGAAGCCCTCTGGGTGTTCGTGAGCGCGATGAACGCTTACATCGAGGCCCGTGCCCCCTGGAAGCTCGCCAAGTCGGCGGAGACGGCCGATCGGGCGCGCTTGGATTCTTGCTTGGCCCACGTCGCCGAAGGCCTCCGGTTGACGGCCACCGTCCTGACGCCGGTCATGCCCAAGACCTGCGAGCAGCTGCTCATCAACATCGGCCTGCCGGTGGCGACGAGTTTTGCTTCCGTGCATGCATGGTCGACGGTCTGCACGGGCGCCAAGGTCGCCGAAAAGTGCATCTTGTTCCCTCCGCTGGAGGAGCCGGAAGCCCCGGCGAAGGCCTAACCACCCATGCCTAGCCTCACCGCAGAGGACCTCTTGGTCGCCTTGAGCGCTGCCGAGCAGGCGCGGCAAGGGGAAGGTTACCTTTGTTGCACGTTCAAGGTGCCGGAACTCGATCCGCTTGCGGTGCTCGAGTCGCTCGATGAGCCGGCCCCGCGGGGCTATTTCGAGAACCCCTCGCGTCGACGGGCGCATGCCGCCGCAAGCCCCATCGCCGAATGGCTGGGGGCGGGGCCGCAACGCTTCCATCAAGCGGACCGCTGGTTGCGGGATTTGTATGCCACCATGACGTGCATCGGGGGAGTCCCGCGCGTGATTGCGACGTTCCCTTTCTACCCTGGTGATCACGCCGAAGCCCAAAAGTCTCGGATGTTTCTGCCGGCCTGGCAGGTGGTCACTGAAGATGGTGTCACGACCGTGACCTTGGCGGATAAGGCGACCCCAGGTTGCGCCGCCCGCTTGGCCATCCGCGCCGAACAGTTCCGCCGGTTCAACTATCGTCCCTCGACGGCGGCCGTGCGTGCGCCGGTGCCGACCGTCCTCAGTGAGGTCGGCGGGAATTGGTTTCCGCAGGCCGTCCAGCGGGCGACCGAGCTCATCAAGGAAGGTTCCTTCGAAAAGGTCGTCCTCACGCGCGCCTTTGATTGGCGTCGGGCCGAACCGTTCAACGCTTACGCCACGCTCCACCGTCTGCGCCGCGCGAACCCGCCTTGCCATGCCTACCTGGTGGACGAACCCGAAGGGGCTTTGGTCGGGGCTACTCCCGAGACGCTCCTCTCCCTGTTCGACGGGGAAGTCCGCTCGGAGGCGGTCGCCGGCACCACTCGCCGCGGCGAATCCGCTTCCGAAGACGCCAGTCTCGCCGAAGCCTTGCTCGCCAGCGACAAGGATCAACGCGAGCATGGCGCGGTCACCGCTTCGATCCTCCGCCGTTTGCGCATGGTCGGCGTGCTGGCCGCGACCTCGCGAGGCGCTGAGTTGCTCCGACTGGGCAATGTCATGCACCTGCGCACGCCCATCGTCGGTACGATGCCGGCGGACCGCCGTTTCCTCGAAGTCGCCGGTGAGCTGCATCCCACGCCCGCGGTCGGCGGCAAGCCGCGCGATCTCGCCCTCCCCTTCATTCCGGGATTCGAACCGCATAATCGGGGTCTCTACACCGGTGCCGTCGGCTGGGTCGGGGCCGATGGCCTGACCGGAAAGCTCTTTGTGGCGCTCCGTTGTGCCCGCCTGAAAGGCAACGTCGCCCGGGCCTTCGCCGGCGCGGGTATCGTCGAGGGCTCCGATCCCGCGTCGGAATCGGCCGAGACCGAGATGAAGCTTCGGACCATCCTGGAGGCCTTGACCTGACATGGTCGTGGTGGTGCAGCGCGTCTTGAGCGCCTCCGTCGCGGTCACGGACGCCACGGTCGCGCAGATCGGCCGCGGGTACCTTCTGCTCGTAGGCATCGGCAAGGACGACACCCCCGCCGACGCCCGCAGGTTGGTCGGCGAAGTCACCAAGGTGCGGTTGATGGAGGACGCCGAAGGCAAACTGGGTTTATCGATCAAGGATGCCGCCGGCGCTGTCTTGGCCGTGAGCCAATTCACCTTGTTGGCGGATTTCTCCAAAGGGAATCGCCCTTCGTTCAACAAGGCGGCCAAGCCGGATGTCGCCAAGCCCCTCTTCGATTTCTTCGTTCAGCAGCTCAGCGCGGAACTCGGACAAACCGTTCCCACGGGTGTCTTTGGGGCGGACATGCGGGTTTCGCTCGTGAACGATGGCCCGGTCACGGTAGTGCTTTACTAAACCTGCCGATTTCCTACCCCTCTAGACTACGCCATGCTTTCCGTCCGCATCATCCCCTGCCTCGATGTCCATGGCGGCCGCGTGGTCAAGGGCGTCAAGTTCGAGGAACTGCGCGATGCGGGCGACCCCGTCGCGGTGGCCGCAGCGTACGAGAAGCAGGGGGCGGATGAACTCGTCTTCTTGGATATCACCGCTTCGAGCGATGAGCGGAAGACGATGGTCGACGTCGTCGAGCGTACCGCCGATCAGGTCTTCATGCCTTTGACCGTCGGGGGCGGCCTGCGTTCGGTTGCGGATATTCGCACGATGCTCAACGCGGGGGCGGATAAAGTCTCGCTGAACACCTCGGCGGTGAAGGATCCCAACCTCGTGTTGGAGGCCGCCCGCAAATTCGGCAGCCAGTGCATCGTCGTCGCCATCGACGCGAAGCAGGTCGCGCCCGGCAAGTGGGAGGTCTTCACGCATGGTGGCCGTAACGCCACGGGCATGGATGCCATCGCGTGGGCTCGCCAAGTGCATGGTCTGGGCGCGGGCGAAATCCTCCTGACCAGCATGGACCGCGACGGTACGGCCGCCGGTTACGATGTCCCGCTGAACAGCGCGGTTTCGGATGCCGTGGAGGTGCCCGTCATCGCCTCGGGCGGCGCCGGCAACCTCGACCACTTGGCGCAGGTCCTCAAGGAGGGGCGCGCCAGCGCGGTCTTGGCGGCCAGCATCTTCCACTTCGGCACCTATACCGTGAAACAGGCCAAAGAACACCTGCGATCGGCCGGCTTGCCCGTTCGGCTGTAAGCGCGCTTAGGCCGTTGGCGGCTGGGCCTTCGGCATCACCAGGACCTTGTCGAGGCGATGGTTGTCCATGTCGATGACCTCGAAGATCACGCCCAACGCTTCGACGCGATCGCCCTCTTTGGGGATGCGCCCCAGCGAGCGCATCAAGAAGCCCGAAACCGTCGTGAAGCTCCCGGTGCCTTCGCCGGGGAATTTCCCGACGATGCCGGTTTGCTCCCGGAAATCTTCCAAGGTGACGACGGCGTCCACGAGCCAGCTGCCGTCTTCGCGGCGGCGGACCGGCTTGGCGTGGGCCGCCGGGGTGCCTTCGTTCGGGAGTTCCCCCACCACCGATTCCAGGACGTCGTTCAAAGTCACGACCCCGCGCACGCGGGCGAATTCATCGACCACCAGCGCCATATGGATCTTGTCCTTCCGGAACTTCTCCAAGAGCTGCGTGGCCGTGTTGTGCGGGGTCACCGTCGGGGCTTCCGTCAGCACGTCCTTGATGGAGGCCGCACCCACGAGCGAAAGGTTGGCCCACAACCGCTTGACGGACACGACGCCCAGCGGCTTGTCGGGTGAATCCTGGAAGACGGGGAACCAGGTATGTCCCGACGCCACGACCTTGCGCCAGTTGACCTCATCGGGGTCGGTGAGGTTGAGCCAAACGACGCGGTTGCTCGGCGTCATGAGTTGTTCGGCCGTCGTTCCGTCCATCGCCAAGGCGCCATGCACCATGCGGTGCTCGGAAGCATGCAGGACGCCGGAGGCCATGCCTTGGTCGACCATCATGCGCAGCTCGTCTTCGGACATCGAGTCTTCCGGCGCTCGGCGCCGACCGAAAATCCCGAGCACCAGGTCGGCGGCGAAACTCAAGGTGCCCACCAAGGGGGAGGCTAAGAAGGAGATGACCATCATGGGCCGCGACAACAGGACGGCGAGGCCTTCCGGGTCCGAAAGACCGAGGCGCTTGGGGACGATTTCGGCGCAAACGATGGTCATCGAACCGATGACGAACGAAACGCTGAGACGCGAAAGGCCGTCCGCGTTATCGTGCAGCCACGACCAACTGCTCGCTTCGAGGAACGGCTGGAGGTAGGCCGCCAACGGGGCTCCGCCGAAGGTCGCGGCGATGATGCTGCCAAACGTCAGACCGACCTGGACCGTGGACAGGAACTTCGAAGGGTTGGCGAGGAGTTCGAGGGCCGCCTTGGCCCCTTTGCTGCCATCTTCGGCGAGCCGCTGCAGGCGTCGACGGTTGGACGACACCAGCGCCATTTCGGAGAGTTCGAATAATCCGATGGTTGCCCAACAGGCCAAAATCACTATAAATTCCACCCTGCAGGCGTATGGAATGTTCCGAAAACAGTCAAATCCGCTTGTTCACACTCCGACTAACCCTACGTTCCGAACCTTCATGACCCCGCATTTTGACGCCATTGTCGTAGGGAGTGGGATTGGCGGGCTTAGTTTCGCGCTGAATTTGGCTAACCGCGGTCACTCCGTTGCCATCGTGACGAAGAAGACGAGCTCGGAGTCCAACACCAATTGGGCCCAAGGCGGGATCGCTTGCGTCACCGATCAAGCCGACGATTTCCAGAGCCACGTGCAGGATACGCTCACCGCCGGCGATGGGCTCTGTGATTTGGAGGCCGTGCGTCATATCATCGAAGCCGGTCCCGCGCGGGTGGCGGAACTCATCGCTTGGGGCGTCGAGTTCGAGAACGGCACCGATGGTCGGCCCGACTTGGGGCGCGAAGGTGGTCACTCGAAGCGTCGTATCTTGCACGCGCGCGACATGACCGGACGGGCGATCGAATCCGCCCTCCTCCGGGCCGTCGCCCGCCAGCCGAAGGTGAAGATGTTGGAACACCATCTCGCCGTCGATCTATTGACGAACGCCAAACTGGGTGGCTGTCAGGTCGGCTCGGTCGACGACCGCGTCTATGGTTTGCATGTCCTGAACACCCAAGCGGGTCGGGTCGAAACGCTCTCGGCTTTCACGGTCATCCTAGCGACCGGTGGCCTCGGGCAAGTCTACCAGTTCACGACCAATCCCGATATCGCGACCGGCGACGGTATCGCCATGGCTTACCGTGCCGGGGCCGAGGTCCGGGACATGGAGATGGTGCAGTTTCACCCCACGGCGCTGAAGGCTCCCGACGGCAGTCGGGCTTTGATTTCGGAAGCCGTGCGTGGCGAAGGTGCCATCCTGCGCGACCTTTCGGGCCGCGCCTTCATGAAGGATTTCCACCCCCTCGGCGACTTGGCTCCGCGCGACATCGTGGCGCGTGCCATCGACTCGGTGATGAAGCGCGATGGTTCACCGCATGTGCTTTTGGATGCCACCCAAGTCGCGCCGGGGCATCTGCCCGACCGCTTTCCGCACATCTATGAGACCTGCCGCAAGGCGGGTTTCGACTTGGCGACCCAGGCGATCCCGGTTGTCCCGGCGGCCCACTACCTCTGCGGGGGCGTCGCCACCGACCTGCGCGGTCAGACGACCATCCGCGGCCTCTTTGCGGTTGGCGAGGTCGCCTGCACCGGCCTGCATGGCGCCAATCGGTTAGCCTCCAATTCTCTCCTGGAAGCCGTCGTGCTCGCCCATGACGGGGCTTTGGCGGCCGAGGCGGACATCCGGGAGGCGCCCCGCCCCGCCCTCCCCTTGCCGGCCTGGGTGGACGGTTCCGCCGGCGATCCCGATGAGCGCGTCGTCCTCACGCATAACTGGGATGAGCTGCGTCGAACGATGTGGGATTATGTCGGCATCGTGCGCTCGACCAAGCGCCTGCAACGGGCGCGCACCCGCATTGGCACCTTGGCCGACGAGGTTCGCGAGTACTATTGGAATTTCCGCGTGGAACCGCGTCTGTTGGAGTTGCGTAACCTCATCCAAGTCGCGGACTTGATCATCGATTGCGCGCTCCAGCGGCACGAAAGCCGCGGGTTGCACTTCACTTTGGATTACCCAAGCAAACGGCCGGAGGCCCGCCATACTTCCGTCCGCCGTCCGCAGAGCCGGCCATGAAGGTTGCGATCGTCGGTGCGGGCGCGGTGGGCGGTTGGTATGGAGGTCTTTTGGCTTTGGCGGGCCACGAGGTGCACGCGCTCAGCCGCAGCGATCACGCAGTGCTCGCCCGGCGCGGCTTGGTCATGCGCGGCCGAGACGGCGAACGGACGGTGCGCTTCGCCTCGGCTTCGCCGAGCGGCGCGGGTCTTGGTCCGTGCGACCTCATCGTCGTGGCCGCGAAGGCGACGGCCAACGCGGTCTTGCCGGACTTGGTGCGTCCGTTGGTCGGTCCGCACACGCGCTTGCTCACGTTGCAGAACGGCATGGGTAACGTCGAAGCCTTCCGCGCGGTCGTGCCGCTCGCTCGGGTGGTAGCGGGCTTGTGTTTCGTATGCATCAACCGCGTCGAGCCAGGCATCGTTTCCAATACCCATGCGGGCTATGTCCGGATGGCCGCCGCCGAAGGCCCGATTAACCCGGCGGTCACCCAGTGCGTCGAGGCGTTCAAGGCCGCGGGCGTCGACTGTCGGGCGGAGGACTCCTTGGAAGCCGTCCTCTGGAAGAAGCTCTGCTGGAATATCCCTTTCAATGGTTTGGCCATCGCGGCGGGCGGCATCACGACGGACTTGATCCTCGCCGATCCGGCGCTGAAGGCCCGGGCCCGCCGCCTCATGGAAGAGGTGCGTGCCGCGGCGGCCATGCGGGGGCACATCGTCACCGAAAAGCACCTGCAGGTCCAAATGGAGGTCACCGAGGGCATGGGGCCCTATCGCCCTTCCAGTCTGATCGATTACCTGGCAGGGCGAGAGGTCGAGGTCGGCGGTATCTGGGGGGAGCCGCTCCAACGCGGCTTGGCCGCCGGCGCCAAGATGCCCGAGCTCTCGCTGCTCAAGCAGGAGATCGAGGCGCGGCTGAGGGCCCGTTGATTACTTCTTCGCCGGAGCCTGGAGGCCCTTGAGGATCGAGGTCACCTCGGCGGTGGCGCGACCCTCGTTCCAGAAGTTGGCCGCGACCGCTGGGCCGGAATTGCCATCAAACAGACGATGGTTGGACTTGTCGAAAAGCGAAAGCGAGAGGCTGACTTTGGGGATGTCCGAGCGGTTGTCGGTGCTCTTCTGGGTTTGCCAGCTGCTGCGCAGCACGGCGTCCGCTTCGCCTTCGGTCGCGACGACGGTGAAGCCTTGGGCCGACAGCGCTCGGACCCCGGCATCGTGGACCGCGTTGGCGAGGATATCGGTGGCGTGCAAGGAAGAGGCGGCGACGTCGCGGACGAAGACCTTGGAGACCGGGCCGTGGGCCGCGGGGGTTGCGGTATTGCAGCCAACGGTGGCGAGGGCGGAGAGTCCGAGAATGGTCAGCAGGGCTAGGCGGGGTAGGTGCATAACTTGTTTATGACTTGGGTTGGCGATTAGACAAGCAGGGACATGATGGTGGTACCTGGGGGGCATCCCCAATCGCCGCCTTCCCTGCATTTTCGATGAATTCCCGTCCCGCCATTCCTGCCTCCGATCGCCGTTCGGTGTGCATCCCGCTGCCATGGCTAGCGTAAAGGCCGTCACCTTCGATTTGGCCGGGACGGTCCTCTTTCCCCATCCCTCGGTGGGGGCGGTGTATTCCGCCTGCGCACGGAAGCATGGCATTGAAGTCGATGCCGCAGAGTTGGAGGGTGCGTTTGCTTCGGCTTTGCGCTCGGCCAATAAGCAGGCGAAAGCGGAGGCCTTTTGGCGCGAGGTGGTGGAGCGTACCTTTGGTTCCCACCTGCCCGCCTCCCGGGCCGACGCGGTTTTCAAGGAATGTTGGCACGCCTTTGCCGACGCCAAGGCTTGGCGCGTCGCCCTGGGGATGGTCAGCGTGCTGGGGGCCCTGAAATTCCTGGGCATCAAGGTGGCCGTCTTGTCGAATGCCGATGTCCGCATGCGCCAGGTGCTGGAGCAAAAGGGCCTCGCGCGCCATTTCGACGGCATCTACCTCTCGGAGGAGATCGGTTGCGCGAAGCCTGACGCCCGAGCCTACGCCCATGCGGCCCGAAGCCTTGGCGTGGCTTTGACGGCGCTGGTGCATGTCGGGGATAGTCCCGTCGAGGACGGCGAAGGCCCACGTAATGCCGGCGCGGTTGGCGTGATTGTCGGTGGGCGCCATGCGCCCGAAAAGTGCCTCCGTGCGGAACGGCTGGCGGAAGTCCCGAAGCTGATTCAAGCGCTGCTGACCGAAGGCAAGACCAAGGGGAAGTTCTCGCGCCACGTCGTCAACCTGCTCGCGAACCTTCGCGGGGTCCCGGAGGACCGTGGTCGTTCCACGGACCGCGAATTGAAGACGTTGGATGAGGCGATGGGCGAGGCCTTCAAGAAGATGCGGCTCGATAAGCCGGTCCCGGAGGATGTCATCATCGCCCACTGGAGCGAGCTGCTGCCGATGAAGCTGGCGCGACGCACGGCGCCTCTGAAGATGGTCGATGGCGGCCGGCTCGTGATTCAATGCGAGAACTCGGTCATCAAGTCGGAGCTTCGCTTCCACGAACGTTCCCTCCTGGCCAAGATCCGCGAATTGCCCGGCTGCACGGAGGTCAAAACCCTCGCCTTCGTGAACGCCTGATCAGGCCTTCGTCTTGGGGTCGAACGGTTTCAGGAAGGTTTCCTTGAAGTCGTAGACGCCACCGAAGTCTTCCAGGTTGTCCTCTTCGGAGCGACCGAACAGCCCGGTGCTGATGATGTTGAAGACGATGTTGCCGACGTCCTCCGTCTTCTTGAGCCCCCAATTGCTGAGCAACTGGTAGGACATGGGGCCATAGGTTTCGAGGACGTGTTGCCGGAACCCTTCGAGCAATTGCGGTCCCGTGACGTGCCGATTGACCAAGGGCTTCCCTTTCTTGGGTTCGCCGTGGACGATCTTCTGGGCGTGGTCGAGGCTGAGGCGGACCAAGTCGTAGGCTTGCGGGCTGTACCGCTGGTCCTTCTCGCGGACCTGCCGGATGGCGTCTTCGAAATCCATCTCAGCGTTGGGCCAGCTCCGCCAGCAGGCGGGCGTTTTGGGCGGTCGTCCCCACGGTGAGCCGCAACCAGCCGACCATGCCGTAGCCACGGAGCGGTCGGACGATGACGCCGGCCTTTTGGAGGCGGGTGAAGACGGCGTCGGCGTCGGGTATCTTGGCCGCCAAGAAGTTGGCTTTGCCGTCGATGTACTCGTAACCCAAGGCGGAGAGACCCGCGGCCAATTGCGCCAAGCCGGCGGCGTTCACCTGTCGGGTGCGCTGGACAAACTCGGTGTCGTCGAGGGCGGCTTCGGCGGCGGCCAAGGCCGGTAGGTTGACGTTGAACGGTTGGCGGACGCGGTTGAGCAGGCCGATGACTTCGGCGGAACCCATCATGTAGCCGACGCGCAAGCCAGCCAAGCCATAGGCTTTGGAGAAGGTTCGCGAGACCACCACCTTGCGGCCGGATGCGATGAGGGGCCGAAGGTCAGCCGAGGCGTCGAGGTATTCGGCGTAGGCCTCATCGAGGCAGAAGATGACGTGTTCCGGCAAGGATTCCGCCAGGGCGATGATGTCCTTGGGGTCGTCGGTGCCGCCGGTGGGGTTGTTGGGACTGGCGAGGAAGACGAGGCGAGTCCGGTCGGTGACGGCGGCGCGGAGGGCTTTGAGGTCGTGCCGGTAGCCCGGCATCGGCACTTCCACGGGCGTGGCGCCGAAGAGCATCGTCGCGAGCTTGTAGACGATGAAGGCTTGCGAACCGAAGACGACTTCGTCGCCCGCGCGAAGGAAGGCCTGGGCGAGCAGGATCATCACTTCGTTGGAGCCATTGCCGACGACGAAATTCTCGGGCTTCATCGCCCAGTGCGACGCCAACTTCTCGCGGAGGAACGTGCAGCCGCCGTCGGGGTAGAGATGGCAGACCTGCAAGGCCTTCTGGGCGGCGGCCAAGCCTTTCGGGGATGGCCCCAGGGGGTTCTCGTTGGAAGCCAGCTTGATGACCGATGCCGGGTCCAAGCCAAACTCGCGGGCCACGACCTCGATGGGACGGCCGGCCTCATAGACGGGCTGCGACAGGACGGGCCGATTGGCCAATTCGGAATAAGTCGGCATGGAAGTGGCTATCAAGGCTGCTCCTGACCGCTTTGGCAAGCGTGAGCCACACCCTCCCCGCTTGCCTCCGAGCCCGCAAACGCTACTTTTGCCGCGATGCGGATGATCGTCACAGGTGCCAATGGTTTCGCCGGCCGCGAGGTCGTTTTGGCGGCGTTGCGCCGTGGGCATGATGTCCTGGCCATCGGTGGTTCCAAGGCGGCGGTCGTACCCGACCTTCGGCGCTCGATCACGATGGACCTCCGCGATATCGCGGCCGTGCAGTCCCTCATGCTCGAGGAGTTTCCGCAGGCCGTGATCAACTGCGCCGCCCTCGCGACCATCGATGGCTGCGACCGCGAGCCGGAAAAGGCGGAAGCGTTGAACGTCGATCTCCCCCGCCGCTTGGCGCAGCTTTCCTTTCACGTCGGCGCCAAGTGCATCCATCTTTCCACCGACATGGTCTTCGATGGCGAGGCCGGACGGTACGGGAATACGGCGGCGCCCGCTCCGTTGCATCTCTATGGTCGCACCAAGGCGGCCGGCGAAGTCGAAGTCCTCAAGTACGGCCGCGAGCACGCGGCGGTGATTCGGACCACTTTGCTCAACGGCAATTCCGGCACGGGCGATCGTGGTCTCCACGAACGCCTCTTCAAGGATTGGGCCGCCGGCAAGCAGACGCCGCTGTTCACCGACGAGATCCGGCAACCCGTCAGCTTGAGCAACCTCGCCGACGCCGCGGTGGAACTTTGCGAGCGCCCCAACCTCTCGGGCGTTTACCACTGGGCTGGCCTCGAGCCCCTGAGTCGTTTCGAGATGGGCGTGAAGGTGGCCGAACACTTCGGGCTCGACCCCGAGAAACTCATCCGGGCGGCGCAACGGAGCGACGTGCCGCAACTCGGTCCCCGCCCGCGTGATTTAAGCCTGCAGCTGCACCCGCTCGCGGGCAAGCTGCGGACCCCCGCTCAGCCCTTTGCGGATCAGTTGAACGAACTGCGCATCCCCCGTGGCACCGAAACATGGTACGAGCAGGCCACGGGCCGAAAGGTCGTGCGTTTGTTGGAAAAAGGCATAGACTTCTGAGATGGACGTCCTTCCCCGCCAGGCTGCCGATGCCGTCGCCAACATGGCCGCGGACCTGCTCTTGCTGGAAAAGTATCCACACCCCGAGCGCGTCCGCTACCGCCCGTTTGCGTGGTCGTTGCCGGCCTATACTTTTGGCGTCTCGCAGAAGTGGGCGACGTACCGGGCGCTCGTTCCCCCTGACGCTCAGCTGGTGCGTCGCGCTACCGGTGGCGGGTTGGTCTCGCACTTGGAGGATTGGACGTTTGCGGTGGTGCTGCCGACGGGTCACCCGCTCTGCGAAGCCGATGCCATGGCCAGCTATGAGGCGGTGCATCTGGCCTTAGCCGAAGCGCTCTTGGCCCAAGGCCAGCCCGTTAAGCTGGCGCCCCTGCCCGCTGGTTCGCGTCCCTTCCAGTCGCCCGACAATTGCGCCCAACGGGCTGAGCCCAACGACCTGGTCCGGTCGGATGACGGCCGGAAAGTCGCCGGTGCGGCTCAAAAACGTACGCGCCACGGCTTGCTGTTGGAAGGTTATGTCTGGCGCCCCTTCTTGCCGGGCTGCGACTGGAACCGCTTCGAGAAGGATTTCCCCGTCGCCCTGGGCAAGGTGCTGCAAAGCCCCCCCGTCGCCGTCACGGAACCGCTCTACGACCAGCACGACCACGAGGAAACCTGGGCCCAGTTCAATTCCACGGACTGGAATCAGCGCATCTGACTCAACCGAAGAGGTCGAGTTCAGGTCCGGCTGGGTCCTTCTTCGGCGTGGGCTTCGGTGCTTTCGGGGCCGCCGCCGGCTTCTTGGGGGCAGCTTCCTGCGGCGTCAGCGTGACTTGGGCGATTTCGACCGATTTCTGCACGGGCAGGCCCGCGCCGGTTTCCAAGCCCGACAAGATGTGGCGAGCCCGCGACACCACGGAGGGTGGCATGCCGGCGAGGCGGGCCACTTGGATGCCGTAGGAACGATCGGCGGCACCGGGCACCACGCGGCGGACGAACACGATCTCATCCTGCCACTCCTTCACGGCGACCGACCAATTGCGGAGTCGTGGCAGGAGCCCGGTCAATTGGGTCAACTCGTGGTAATGCGTCGCGAAGAGCGTGCGCGGTCCCGCCGGACCCGTCCCATGGAGATGCTCCGCGACGGCCCACGCGATGCTGATGCCGTCATAGGTGCTGGTGCCGCGGCCAATCTCATCGAGGACGACCAACGAGCGCACCGTGGCGTTGTTGAGGATGTTGGAGGTCTCGTTCATCTCGACCATGAAGGTCGAGTTGCCGCGGGCGAGTTCATCGGAGGCGCCGACGCGACAGAAGATGCGATCGACCAAGCCGATATGCGCGGCCTGCGCCGGGACCCAACAGCCGAGGTGGGCCAATAAAGCGATCAAGGCGACCTGGCGGATGTACGTCGACTTGCCGGCCATGTTCGGGCCGGTCAGCAAGGCGATCTGCTCGCCGCTGCTGCTGAGGCGGGTGTCGTTCGGTACAAACGAGCCAGCGCCCGGGCGGGCCTGCAGCATGCGCTCGACGACGGGGTGCCGGCCTTGGGCGATCTCGAGGACGTCGGAGTCGTCGACGGTCGGGCGCACCCAGTTGGCCTCGCGGGCGAGCTCCGCCCAGCCACGCAGGATGTCGACTTCGGCGATCGCGTTGGCCGTCGCGAGCAGCGATTCGGTCGCCGTGAGGACTTCGGCGAGCAGCGCCTGGAAGAGTTCGGTCTCGCGGGCCAAGGCCTGTTCATCGGCCCGCAGGACTTCGCGTTCCTTCGCGCGGAGTTCCTCCGTGGTGAAACGCTCCGCGTTCACCATGGTCTGCTTGCGGATGTAGTCGGCGGGGACGGCCGCCAAATTGGCCTTGGTGATCTCAATGGCGTACCCGAAGGCGCCATTATAGCGAACCTTGAGGGATTTGATGCCGGTCCGCGCCTGCTCCTGCCGTTCGAAATCGGCGATCCAGGTTTTGCTGTCGGTCGCCAATGACCGGAGACGGTCCAGCTCGGCATCGAACCCGACGCGGAGCGCCCCGCCTTCGGTGAGGTCGACCGGGAGCTCCTCGGCCAAGGCGGCCGTGAGTTTGCTCAGCAAGGTCGATTCCAGGGAGATGCGCCCCGCACAGGCCTGCAGGGCGCCGCCGGGTAAGGCCGCGAGTTCTTCCTTGAGCAACGGCAGGGCCTGCAGGGTGTCCTTGATGCCGCCGAGTTCGCGCGGGTTGCGGAGGCGGTTCTGGAGGCGCGCGAGGATGCGGGGCACGTCGCGGACGCCCTTCAGGGATTCGCCGATCCGCGACGACGCCCCCGCATGCTTGAAGAATTCGCCGACGGCGGCTTGGCGGCCATGGATCACGGCCAAATCGGTCGAGGGCTCGGCGAGCCACATCGCCAATTGGCGCGCACCGGCCGGGGTTGAGGTTTTGTCGATCGCTTCCAGCAACGAAGTCTCCCGCGAACCGTTGGTCGCGGCGAACAGCTCGAGGTTGCGCGAGGACGCGGCGTCCAGCAGGACGGCGGCGCCCAGTTTGGCCTCAATCAGGCGGAAGAGGTTCTTGGGGCGGTCGCAGAGCGAGTCGGTGACGTAGCCCAGCACGGCGCCCGCGGTGCCCAGCGCCGGATGTTCATCGGTCAGGCCAAAGCCGGCTAAGCCATGCACGGCGAGCGTCTGGGCGACCAGGCGAGCGCCCGCGGCCCCTTCGAAGTTCCAGCCCGGCAGGCGCGAGACCGCCCTGCCCTGCATGAAGACCTCGAAGGCTTCGCGGAATTCGGCAGGCGGTTCCAGCCCTTCGGGTAGAATGACTTCGCGCGGACCGACCGAATGCAACAGAGGCAAGAGGCGTTGCGGGGTCAGGTCGGTGGCGAGGCGGAAGTCCGCCGTCGATACGTCGAGCCAAGCGGCATGCCAGCCGTGCTTATCCCAAGAGAGCGCCGCCAGGTAGTTCCCGCGGCGTGAATCCAGTTGCGAGTCTTCCAAGGCCGTCCCCGGCGTCAGGATGCGGGTGAGGCCGCGACGGACCAACTTGCCCGTGACCGGTGCCTCCAGTTGATCGCAGATGGCGACCTTCCAGCCGGCGGCGAGCAGGCGGTTAACGTAGGCGGGAGCCGCATGGTAGGGCAGCCCGGCCATGGGCGTCTCGTGACGCTTCGTCAGCGTCAGGCCCAAGACCTTGGAGGCGATTTCGGCGTCCTCGCCAAAGACTTCGTAGAAATCGCCTAACCGAAAAAGCAGGATGGTCCCGCTCGCGAGCTTCTCTCGGAACTCGCGGTACTGACGCTGCATGGGGGTCTCCTGGGCCACGGCGAGAAGCGAAAGCCCTCCGAGGAGGTCGGCAAGGATGGACTGCGTTCCTCGGGGGGTTGCCCCAAGGAAGTTGCTCACATCAGCTGGGAAGCCAGTTCGGACAAGACGCTGCGGACGCCGTGCAACAGCCGGACATTGGCCGTGATGGCGTGGCCTTTCATGCGTTCGTGCGTGTGGATGAGGCCGTTGGACTTGCCGTCCAGGTAAGGGGTATCGACCTGATCGAGGTCGCCGATGAGCACGAGCTTGGAGCCCTCGCCGATGCGCGTGATGACCGTCTTGGCCTCGTGGGGCGTCATGTTCTGCGCTTCGTCCACGATCATGAAGGCGTGCCCGATGGAGCGCCCGCGGATGAACGTCATCGCCTCGATCTCAATCAAGCCCGAGTCGATCAACCACTGGTAAGGCTTGCGGGGCTGACCGACCTGCTGGAACTGGGAACCGAAGATGGGCTGCGCCGCTTTCATGGCTTGGGCCTTCTTCTGCTTCCGTTGCGAGTCGGTGGCCACCAAGGCCTTGCTCGAGGGTGCCACCTGTGGAGCCGCCGGGGCGCCATTGCGGGAAAAGAGCACTTCGAGGTTGTCGAAGTACGGCTGGATGTACGGCGAAAGTTTCTCCTCCTTGGTGCCGGGTAAGGCGCCGATGTCCTTGCCGATCTGGACGACGGGGCGGGATACGTAGAGCTTCTTGTAAGGCGAGAAGTCGCTGAGGACTTGCGAAAGCGCGGCGGCGATGGACAGGAACGTCTTGCCGGTGCCGGCCCGACCGAAGCAGGTCACCAGCTTGATGTCCGGGTTGAGCAGCGCATCCAGGAAGATCCACTGTTCGAAGTTCTTCGGGATCACGCGCATGCCGCGGGGCATCTGCAGTCCTTTCCGGGCGCCGCTATCCGTCGAGAGGAATTCGCGGTAGAGTCCCAGCGGGACGAAAACATTTTCCCCCACGTGCCGGGCCGGTTCGCTCCAATCGCTGGAGGTCAGCATCACGTATTCATTGATGGCGGGAATGGCCTCCCCCTTCAGCTTCACTTCGACCTGGGCGAGTTCCTTGAAATCGCGCATCGCGGCCGCCGTGACGGCGACGGTCTTGTAGTCGCCGACGTCGCTGGTTTCGATCCGGTCGTTGCGGTAGTCCTGGACTTCCAGGCCCAAGGCTTGGGCCTTCAGGGCCATGCACGCGTCCTTGGTGACGAGGATGACCGGCCCCTTGGTGGTGTCGCGCAGGTAAAGGGCGGACGCGATGATGCGGTGATCCGGGGCGTCGACCTGCATGAAGACCGCCCGCAGACGCTCGGAGCGCTCGCCGTTGAAGTGCTCGCGGATGAGCGAGTCGTTGATGACGACGCGGAGTTCGCCGCCGTCGCGCAGCTTGGCGCGCAGGGCGCCGGGCTTGGCGGGATCGCCTTCCGCGATTTCCTTCAAGGCGCGGTTTTCGAAGAGCGCCCGGATCGAGCGATTGACGCGGCGGGCACTGGCGCCGAGTTGCCCGGGCTGGGTCTTCAGGCGATCGAGTTCCGACAGCACTTCCACCGGCACTGCCACGGTGTGTTCGTCGAACTTGAACAGCGATTCGGGGTCATGAATCAAAACGTTCGTATCCAACACGTAGGTTTTCTTCACGAATGTAAGTGTCTTCTTTTTGGCCATGGTCGCAATCCGTAAAAAACTTTATTTCGCGTCGGCCGCGATGGACCGGAGGTAATCCCAACTGTAGATGCCGGTCCGATGCCCGTCGCTGAACTCGAAGGTCACGGCATAGTTACCGACGCGTTGCATCCCCAAGACGGTGACGCCCGGGAACTGACGCGGCCCGTCCCCGCCCCAGCGCTGGCCGAGGATGTCGACCTCGCCCATGTTCTCGGCGCTGGGGGAACGTTCGCGGAGGAACTCCCCCGTGAGAAAGTGTTCTTGGCCGTCCTCCCAGGTCACCGCCACAAAGGCACCGACCAACTGGATGTCCCGGGGGGAAGCCATGGAGCAAGGTCTGACGGCTTTTCGCCCCGCTCGCAAGCCGGGACGTCGGTGGGTCGCCCTTGACTCATCGCCTCGGCTGGTCGAATGTGACGGCACTATGGCAGGCGTAGGCAAACTCCTTAAACAGGCCCAGAAGATGCAACGAGGCATCGCTGAGGTCCAACAACGTCTGGGCGAGCAACGCCTGGAGGTCTCCCATGGCGGCGGTGCCATCAAGGTGACCGTCAATGGCCATGGCTTGGTCGTCGGCTTGGCCATCGACCCCGAGTTCCTCAAAGAGGACAAGGCGATCGTGGAGACGGCTCTGGTGGCCGCCTTGCAAGAAGCCTCGACCAAGGCCAAGGAAATCTACGATGCGGAGATGTCCAAGGCCACGGCCGGCTTCTCCTTGCCCGGGCTTTGATCCCGCCCGTGACGCCGTCCTTCGAGAAAGTTCGCCAGCTCCTTCGCCTACTCCCTGGCCTCGGGCATCGCTCCGCGGAACGGATTGCCTTGCACCTCCTGGTCGAAAAACCGGCCAAGCTGGCGCCGCTGCTGGCTTCTTTGGAGGCGGCCGCCCAATGCGTCCGGCGTTGCGACCGTTGCGGCAGTTTGGCCGAGGCCCCGCTCTGCGAGGTCTGTAGCGATCCCAAGCGCGATCCGGGCTCCCTTTGCATCGTCGAGCAGGTTCCCGACCTGATGGCCCTGGAGCGTTCCTTGGCTCACCGTGGCACTTACCACGTCCTGCATGGACGACTCTCGCCGATCAATGGGGTGGGGCCGGAAGACCTCAACCTCACGACCTTGGAGCAGCGGCTACGGGACGAACCCATCACCGAAGTCGTCTTGGCGCTGGGCAATGACATCGAGGGCGAAGCCACCTGCCATTATGTCCGCGAGTGCATCCATGGCATCCGGGATACCATCAAGGTTTCCCGCATCGGTTTTGGTCTCCCGAGCGGCAGTGGTTTGACCTTCGCCGATCCGGCGACTTTGCGCAGCGCCTTGGAGGGCCGACGCGATGTCGGCGCCTGAGTCCATTCGCTTCGGCTACCCGCCCGCCGCCGAGCAGTTTTGGGTTCGCCAAGCCGAGGTCGCCACCGAACTGGCGGGCGACTTGGCCTTGGAGCGGTTGATGCCCTCCGTCGGGCGGCTTTCGGATCTCTTCACGACCGAACGCCCCGACAAGACATTCCCCGATTACTTCGCCGAGCCGAGCTTACTTGCCGGTTATGGGGTCTTCTTCCTGCCGCAGAGTTTCACGCGGACTTCTTTTGCGCTGTCCTATGCCTTGGACTTCCGCGGTTGGCGCCCACCCACGGACCGTGCGCGCATCCTGGACCTCGGTTCCGGTCCCGGGTCGTGCGGGGTCTCGGTGGCGCATCGCTTGCTCGCCGACGGCGCCCATCGCGTCAGCCTACATGCCCTCGACAAATCGCCCTCCGCCTTGGTGGCGCTCGAGGATTTCGCCGAGACGGTCTTGGGGGACAAGGTCGATGTCTCGACCCGCGTGGGCGATGCGAGTCGACCCTCCGCCTGGCCGGAGGAAACCTTCGACGTGATCGTGGCCGGGTTCGTGCTCAACGAACTGAAGGACCTGGATGCCGACGGGCTGATGCGCTGGGTCGCGGAACTCAAGCGTCGCCTGCACCCCGAGGGTCTGCTGATCATCCTCGAGCCGGCGTTGCGGGTGACTTCGGAGCGTCTCCAGCGACTCAGCGATCGCGTCGCGGCGGAAGGGCTGTTGACGCGCCTCGGCCCCGATCTCGATGCCCTGCCCTGCCCGCAGTTGGCCCAAGGCCTGCATTGGACGCACGAGGCCCGGCGCTGGTCGGCGCCCGTTTCCACGGAGTTCGTCAACCGCAAGCTTCACCGCGACTTGCGGGAAGTCCGCTTCTCCTTCGCCCTTTTCTCGAACCAAAAGACTCCCCTTCTCGACCCGGCGGCGGTCCGCGTGGTCTCGGATGTGCAGATCATCAAGGGCATGTTGCGCTTCATCGGCATCCAGCGTGGCGCGCTGCAGACGGTCGAAGTGCCCACCCGCGGCCTCTCCAAGCACGACATCAAGTTGCTCGCCGAAACCTTCGAGCGCGGCGACGTCATCGCCCACGCGCAAGCCCCCGCCCCGCGGGTCCGGCTCAGCGGCGTGGCGGAGCTGCGGATTGTGTATTCGGCGCGCTAGGCCAGCCCCAGGTGTTTGAGGGCTTCCGGCGTGGGACCCTCAAACGTGGGCGTCGGCCGATTGCCCACATACCCGATTTCCTTCATGCCTTGGGGTGTGGTGTAATAGCCCCCCGCCGTGAGATGGCGGAAGCGGTCGAAAAATTTCACCTGAGGTCGGTATGCGGGGGCCGTGGTGGTCGCGCCGCAAATGGCGTCCGCGATGTCCGCTTGCTGCGCGGCATTGAGGTCGGCGAAGACGGCCTGATGGCGCTTCTTTGCCTCGGAATCCAGGAAGTCCAAGCCGGCCAAGACGACGGGACGGTCCTTGGCGGTCTGGTCGTAAGGCGAACTGATCCATTCGTCGATGAACTCATGCACCGCGAGTTGCGAAGGCTTTAGGCCTCCCTCCTCGGGTGGGATGATGAGGTCGGCCAACGCGGCCGCCGCCCGACGCTGCGCCGGCGACATGAGCAGCGGCCACAGCTCGCCGGGCTTGTAGTCCTTATTGAGGACGGGATCGGTACCGATGGGCTTGCCCGATTTAGTCGGGACTTGGGCCGCCGCCAAGTCTACGCGCCCCGCCAAGGCCATGCCGGCGGCCGCCGCGGCGAGCCACTTTAAGGCAACGCGCCGAGGCATCAGGCGAGCGGTGTGATCAGAAGATGTCATGGTAGGTTGGATTTAGAGGTTACCTTGGCGCATCTCTTCGATGAGGTGGTCGCAGGCCCGCCAGGCGAGCGCCATGATGGTGAGCGTGGGGTTCTTGTCGGCGTTGCTGCAGAACGGGGCACCGTCGTTGATGAGTAAGTTAGGGACGTCCCAGCATTGGTTCCATTGGTTGGTCACGGATTTCTTGCGGTCGGCCCCCATGATGGCCCCGCCGACTTCATGGATGATGAAGCCCCCAGGCTTGATGGCCTTCGCCCCGTCGGTGGCGGGTTTGCCCCCGACCTTTCCGCCGATGGCTTCAATCATCTGGGCGAAGGTTTGGTGCATATGGAGCGCTTGCTTCAGTTCGTGGTCGGAGAACTTCCAATGGAAACGCAGCACGGGGATGCCCCACTTATCTTTGACGGTGGGGTCGAGGTCGCAGAAGGAGTCCTTGTTGGGAATCATTTCACCGCGGCCCGAGAAGCCGATGAAACTTCCGTACGTGCGGCGGAGGTCTTCCTTGAAGGATTTGCCGTACCCGGGTTTAGCTGGACCCGCGACGCCGACATTAGGCATCCGCCGGCCCGTCGAAAATTCGATGTGGTAACCACGGGCAAAGCCGAGCTTCCCCGCCTTCTGTTCCTTGTAAAGCCACCAAGGAACATAGACATGGTCCCCAGAGCCATCTTCATTATGGATCGGGAGATTCTCAAACGCGGGTACCTGACCGCCTAAACTGGCCCCCACGGTATCCATGATATTCTTGCCGACTTCACCCGAAGAGTTGGCCAGACCGTCGGGGAACTTCGCCGACTTCGAGTTGAGAAGGATGCGCGCGGACTCGGCGGAGCTAGCGGCGAGAATGACGACGCGGGCTTTGGCGGTGATTTCCCGACCAGTGACCTTGTCGATAAAGGAAACGCCATTGGCTTTACCCTGCGCGTCCAGCGTGACCGCGCGGGCCATGGCATTGGGGAGGATGTCCAGATTCCCCGTGGCCATCGCCGGGGGGAGATGCACCGTGGTGGACTGGTAGTTGGCCTTGATTGAGCAACCGCGTCCGCAATCGGTCGCCCAGAAGCAAGCGGCCCGTTGGCGCATGGCCTCCGCGAGGATACCTTGGGCGCGCGGGTTGCCCGGGTGCAGTTTGGCCGGGATGTTGTCGGCGTCTTGCTTCGTGCTCAGGATCGCCCGGTGAATCGGAATCACGGGGATCCCGAGCTGAGCGACGTGCTTCTTGATGTAGAGTTCACCCGCCCGCGCCTTCGGCGGCGGTAACAAACAACCCTCGGGCGAGTCGGGCGTATTTTCCAGGCCTTCGTTGGAGCCATAGACTCCGACCAACATTTCGACCTTATCGTAATAGGGGGCGACATCCTGATAACTCATCGGCCAATCCACGCCGAGGCCGTCGCGCGAGTAGGGCTTGAAATCGTACGGGCCGTTACGCAGCGAGATCCGGCCCCAGTGATTCGTCCGGCCGCCGAGCATGCGCGCGCGCCACCACCAGAATTTGTTTTCCGCCTCGGTGGAGGCGTTGGTATAGGGCTCGTCTGGAACCTGCCAGCCGCCATCCACGGTGGCGTCGAAGAACCCGAAGGGTTTATCCTCCAGAGAAATCCCGCGCAGGGGGGCGGAACTGGGTGTCTGGAACATCGCCGTCTCCGTCAAGGGGTCGTAGTTGCGACCGGCTTCGAGCAGCAAGACCTTCACCCCGTTCATGGTCAGCGTGTAGGCGGATTGGCCGCCGCCGGCCCCGGAGCCAACAATGATGACGTCATAAGAAGCCTTGAGCTCCTTTTCGGAAATGAGGGGCATGCCCCATAGACAACCGTCCCGGGGGAAGGTTGCCAAGGGCGTGTTGCGAAGATGTTACATTCCGCGTGCTCCCAAAACGCGGTTTTTAGGCTCTTTTCAGCTTGGCGAGCCCCCTCCCCTTCGGGTCGGTACTGACAACGGCTTCGGAACCGGCTACGGACTACAGGCTGTCATGTTTAATCGCGAACTCAGTTGGCTCACCTTCGATCGCCGCGTGCTGGAACTCGCGGAGGACGGTTCCGTCCCGCTGCTCGAGCGTGTCCGCTTCCTCTCCATCGTTAGTTCCAACCTCGACGAGTTCTTTGAGATCCGCGTGGCCGGCCTCATGCAGCAGGAAGAGTCCGCCACGCACCCGGCCACGCGCGAATTCCTCCAGGAAGTCCTCCGCCAGGCGCATGCCTTGGTCGACGCCCAGCAAGCCTGCTGGCGCGATCAGCTCCTTCCGGCCTTGGCCAAGGAAGGCATCGTGGTCAAAGCCAAGGAACAGCTCGACGACGCCGATCGCGCGGAGCTCTCGCCGCGCTTCGACCGCGACATCTTGCCGGCGCTTACACCATTGGCGATTGACCCTTCGCACCCGTTCCCGGTGCTGACGAACAAAGGCCTTTACCTGCTGGCCCAGCTGCGCGACCCGGAAACCGGCGAGGTCCGTCGCGCCGTGGTGCCCATTCCGCGCGTGTTGCCGCGCGTCTTGTCGCTGGGGTCCGGCGCGAAGCGTTCGTTCACTTTGCTCAGTTTGGTCATCGAGCTTTTCGTGGACCGACTTTTCCCGGGCCTGGATGTCCTCGGTTCGTGGGCCTTCCGGATCACGCGCAACAGCGACCTTTACGTCGACGAGGAGGAGTCGGGCAATCTCCTCGAGACGATCGAGGATGAAATCCGCAACCTGCGCAAAGGCGCGCCGGTCCGCCTCGAAATCGAGACGCAGGCGCCCGAGGAGGAGGTCACGTGGCTGCTCAAATCGATCGGCCTCGGCGCGGATAACGCCTTCCGCTCCGCCGGCCCCGTGAACATGGTCCGGCTGAGCAGCTTGATCGACCAAGTGGGCCGGCCGGACCTGCTGTATCCCTCCTTCGCACCGGTCCTTTCGCCCGACTTCACGGACCCGCAGAAGCTCTACAGCCGTATCGCCAAACACGACCTGCTGCTCCATCATCCGTACGAATCCTTCAACCCGGTCGTCGACTTCATCCGCCAGGCGGCGCGGGATGAATCGGTGGTCGCGATCAAGTTGACCCTCTATCGCACCAGCGGTGATTCCCCGGTGGTGGAGGCGTTGAAGGAAGCGGCGCGCAATGGCAAGCAAGTCACCGCGTTGGTCGAATTGCGTGCGCGTTTTGACGAACTCAACAACATCGAGTGGGCCCGCCAGCTGGAAGAAGCGGGCGCCCACGTCGTCTACGGCCTCGCGGGCCTGAAGACCCATTGCAAGGCCTGCCTGGTGGTGCGGCAGGAAAAGGGCGGCCTCCGTCGCTACGCCCATCTCGGCACGGGGAACTACAACCCCAAGACCGCGCGGCTGTACACCGACTTCTCCTTGTTCACCGCCGACGAAGAAGTCACGGCCGACGTGGGCCTGCTCTTCAACGTCTTGACGGGCAATCTCGCCAAGCCGAAGTTCAAGCACCTCCTCGTCGCTCCCTTCGACCTCCATCGCGGCATCATCGACCTCATCAATGCGGAGGCTTCGGCCGCGCAGCATGGCCGTAAGGCGACCATCTTCGCGAAGGTGAACAGCTTGGTCGACCCCGATGTCATCAAGGCCCTCTACAAGGCCTCGCAGGCGGGCGTGAAGATAGACCTCGTGGTCCGGGGCGTTTGTTGCCTCATCCCGGGCGTCGCGGGCAAGAGCGAGAACATCCGCGTCCGCAGCGTCCTCGGGCGCTTCCTCGAGCACAGCCGCTTGTTCCGGTTTGAGAACGCCGGAGGCGATCCGGTCATCCTCATGGGCAGCGCCGACTGGATGCCGCGTAATTTCCTGCGCCGCGTCGAGTGCATTTTTCCGATCCGCAGCAAGCACCTCCGCAAGCGCGTGGAGCAGGAGATCCTGGGGACCTATGCCGAGCGCCTCGGCGACGCCAAGTTCCTGCAGCCCGAGGGCGCCTATCGTTCCGCCCTCGAAGTCGGTCGGCGCGGACCATCGGCCCAAGACGCGTTCCTGGGGATGGCCAATCACCTGCAGCCCGAGCCGGTCAGCGCTGCGCCGAAGGCCCGAGGCAGATCCGTTCGACGGCCGCGTTGAAGCCGTCGCGGTCGCCGAGGATCTCCACCTCGAGCCGGATGAAGACCAAGGGAATGGGCGGCCGGAAGCGGCCTTGGATGCGGACCGCATCTTTTTCCGTCGTGACGATCATCTCGGCCTTGGCGCGCAAGGCGCGGTCGAGGACTTCGTCCAAGTCTTCGTCGTTGAAGGCATGGTGATCGAGGAAGCGGCGGTTCGCGACGATGACGGCCCCTTGCCCGCGGAGCGTCTCTTCGAAGCGCTCCGGGGTCGCGATGCCGGAGAACGAGGCCACCCGCTTGCCTTGGAGGCTCGCCAAGGACACGGCCACGCCTGACTCGAGGTCGACCAACTCCTTCGCGGTATGGGCGCAGGCGATGATTTCGGCGCGGGGGTTATGCCGACGGATCAGGCTGACCAAAGACTCCGCCGGCGGGCCCGAGGACTTGGTGATGAAGACATAGGACGCGCGGCTCAGGTTGGAGACAGGTTCGCGGAGGATGCCGCGCGGCAGCATGGCCCCGTTCCCGAAAGGGTCATGGCTATCGACGAGCAAGAGGTTGATCTGACCGCGCAACGGGAGGTATTGCAGCCCGTCATCGAGCAAGATGGTGTCCACCCCGAAACGGCGCAGGGCGAACCGGCCGCCTTCGACGCGGTCTCGGTCCACGATGACGACCACGCCGGTGTCGGTGAGGTTGGCCGCCATCATGTAAGGCTCATCGCCGGCCTCATCTGGGCCGACCAGGACCTTTTTGCCGTCCGAGACCACCAAAGGGTCGGGACGGCTACCCTGCGTCAGCCAGCGCCAAAAGCGCTTGGCCATGGAGTCGGACGCCCCTTTGTAACCGCGGGAGAGAATCGCCACTTTTCGACCACGCTGAGCGAGGACCCGGGCCATTTTCATGACGATGGGGGTCTTCCCCGTCCCCCCGACGGTCAAATTTCCCACGACGACGACCTTACACCCCAGTGGGGTGTCCCGAAAGAGGCGGTGCCGATAGAGCCAAAGACGCAGCCGGACCAGAAGTCCGAAAACCCATGAAAGCACTCGCAAAAAGCCGCCTAAGAGCATCGCCCCGAAGCCTTTTTTGCGCTCATAAACGACGTCCACGGCGAAGCTCGCCACGGCCTCGCCGATGGATGAGAAAACGCCTCGATGTTTGGCCGCCATGTGACGCCACGATGCAAACTTGTTTGACGCAGGCAAGCATCCCGAGTGAGAAGGTGGGCTTAGCGCCATGCTTTACCACCTGTTGCGCACCAAGCTGCTCCGCGCCGAAGTCACCGGTGCCCGTCTCGATTACGAGGGTTCCCTCGCCATCGACATCGAGCTCATGAACTTGGTGGGAATGCTGCCTTACGAGAAGATTCTGGTCGGGAACCTCGCCAACGGCGAGCGTTTCGAGACCTACGCCATCCCGGCCCCGGCCGGCACCCGCGAGATCTGCCTCAATGGGGCCACGGCCCACCTAGGCAAGACGGGCGACCTGTTGGTCATCATGACCTTCGCTGAGCTGTCGCCCGAGGAGGCCAAGACGTGGAAGCCCAAGACCGCCACTTTGGCCGAACGCAACCGCCGTATCGTCCGTCTCGAAAACCCCGAAGTTCCCGTCGACCTCCTAACCACTTTCCAACGATGAGCTACCGCCTCTACATTCCCGGCCCCCTGACCGTTTCCGCTGACATCGTCCAAGCGATGGGTAAGCCCATGATCGGCCACCGTTCCAAGGACTTCGTCTCTCTCTATGAGGACATGCAGCCTCGCCTGCAGAAGATGTTCGTCACCCAAGATCCCGTCTACCTGAGCACCAGCTCGGCCTGGGGCGTCATGGAAGGCGCGCTCCGCAACGTCTGCCGCAAGGGCGTGTTGAACTGCATGAACGGCGCTTTCTCGGACAAATGGAATGACGTCGCCAAGCGCTGCGGAAAGTACGCCGAAGCGCTGCAGTTCGACTGGGGTAAGCCGATCGACCCGGAAGCCGTCCGCAAGGCTTTGGCCACGGGGAAGTTCGATTGCATCACCTTCATCCATTCCGAAACGTCCACCGGCACGCTTTCGCCGATCGCCGACATCATGGCCGTCGTCCGCGAGTTCCCGGATGTCATCTCGATCGCCGACACCGTCAGCTCGTTCTCGACCTTGCCGATCGCCAAGGACCAGCTGGGCGTCGACATCCTGCTGACCGGTTCGCAGAAGGCCCTCGCCCTGCCCCCCGGTCTCGCGATCTTCGCCGTCAGTGAACGGGCCCGCGAACGCGCCAAGCAGAGCGCGGACCGTGGCTACTATTTCGACCTGATCGAATTCCACGACAATCACGTGAAGGGCATGACTCCCTCCACCCCCTGCATCTCGCTCTTCTATGGCCTGCAGGCTCGCCTGCATCAGGTCGACGCCGAAGGCCTGGAGAACCGCTTCGAACGTCACCGCCGCCTGAATGAGCGCGTCCGGGCCTGGGGTTACGGCAAGGGTTTCTCCCTCCTGCCCGAGGAGAAGTTCGCGACCCGCGGCCTCAACTGCTTCAAGAACGACCGCAACGCCGACCTCGAGCGCCTCAACAAGACCCTGAAGTCCCGCCATAAGCTCGTCATCGATGGCGGCTACGGCAAGCTGAAGGGCAAGACGTTCCGCATCTCCAACATGGGCGACGAATCCGACGCCACGATTGCCACCCTCATTGCCGCGCTTGACGACGCCCTCGCCGAGCAGGGGATGTGACCGACGCTTGACACTCGGTTATCATCCTACGCATGCGCAAGAAGCCCTCCAAGTCAGTCGACACCGAATCCGCCGCCCCCGGCTCCAAGTCCCTCGTCATCGCGGAAAAGCCTTCCGTGGCGCAGGACCTCGCCAAGGCGTTGAAGGTGCCGAAGGTGGGAGATATCTTCGAAAACGAGCAGTGGGTGATCAGTTCCGCCATCGGCCACCTCGTCCGGCTCAAGGATCCGCAGGACATCGACCCCAAGTTCAAGCGCTGGACGCTGAAGGACCTTCCGATCTTGCCCGAGAAGTTCGACGGCACGGTCTGCGATGACATCCTCAAGGTCATCGAAGGCGAGCGTAACGACGGCAGCCGGTACAAGCTGCTCAAGAAGCTCCTCCTCCGCAAGGACGTCGGTTCCGTCGTCAACGCTTGCGACGCGGGTCGGGAAGGTGAACTGATCCTGCATAACATCTATACGTTGACGGGCCGGAAGTTGCCGCTGCAGCGCCTCTGGCTGACCAGCATGACGAACTCGGCGATCCTCGATAGTTTCGCCCACTTGTTGCCCGAGTCCGCCAAGGAAGGCCTCCGCGATTCCGCCGTGGCCCGCTCCCAGGCCGATTGGCTGGTCGGCATGAACGCCACGCGCTTCTCGACCATCCGCATCGGCGGCGCCCTGCGTCGCGAATCCTATTCGGCGGGCCGCGTCCAGACTCCGACGCTCATGCTCATCGTCGAGCGCGAGTTGGAAATCCGCCGCTTTGTCCCCAAGACTTTCTGGAAGATCGAAGCCAACTTCGCCGTCGCGGCGGGACAGTACCGCGGTGTCGCGCAGGTTCCCGGCGTCACCGACCGCAAGGATGCCGAACGTTTCTTCGAAGAGGAGGCGGGCCGCAAGGTCGCCACGGAATCCCAGCAGCTCGGCGTCGGCACCGTCAGCGATGAGCGTAAGCCGAAGAAGGAAAGCGCCCCGCGCCTCCTCGACCTCACGACGCTGCAACGCGAAGGCAACCGTCGGTTCGGCTTCTCCGCCAAGACGACCTTGGCCGCGGCCCAGCGCCTCTACGAGCACCACAAGGCGCTCACCTACCCGCGTACCGACTCCCAGTACCTCCCGGAGGATCACGTGGCGACCGCCAAGGAAGTGCTGCAGTCGCTCTCGAATGGACATTCCGTCGGCCAACATGCCCGGGAAGCCCTGACCAAGGGTTGGGTCGATGCCGCGGGCAAGCGCGTCTTCGACAACAAGAAGGTCAGCGACCACTTCGCGATCGTTCCGACCGGCACGATCCCGCATGGCATGAGCGATGTGGAAGCGCGCATCTACGATCTGGTCGTGCGTCGCTTCGTCGCGGTGTTCTTCCCGATGGCCGAGTTCGAGGAGACCGTGCGTACGACCATGGTCGGCCCCCATAATTTCCGCACGACCGGCAAGGTCCTCGTCGTCTCCGGTTGGCGCGCCGTCTGGGGACAGGAAGCCGATGCCGAAGAAGATAAGGACAAGGAAGGCGCCGCCAATTTACCGGCCCTGGGCGCCGCGGACGGTAACCCCGCCAAGGCCAAGCTGGTCGACCTCAACGTCAAGCAGGACGCCACCAAGCCCCCTGCCCGCTACAATGAAGCCTCCTTGCTGGGCGCGATGGAAAACGCGGGCAAGCTCGTCGACGATGAAGCCTTGGCGGAAGCGATGAAGGAACGCGGCCTCGGCACTCCGGCGACGCGTGCCGCCACCATCGAAGAACTGCTCAGCGACAACAAGAAGTACATCGAGCGTCAGGGCAAGGAACTCGTCCCCCTGGCGAAGGCTTTCCAGCTGCATCAATTCATCCACAAGATGAAGTTGTCCTTCCTCTCGGAAGCGCGCCTGACGGGCGAGTGGGAGTACAAGCTCCGGCTCATCGAGCAAGGCAAGCTGCCGGTGAAGCAGTTCATCGCCGAGATCAAGGCCCAGGTGAAGGAAATGGTCGAACTGGGCGGCAAGGAAGAGGCTCCGACGCAGGTCGAGCCCACGGTGCTCTCCCCTTCCGACGGCAAGCCGATGCTCACGAACGGCGAAAGCTTCTTCTCGCAGGATCGCTCCGAAGACGGCAAGAAGCCGATGGTCTTGGTCTACATCGGCATCAACGGCCACACCGTCACCCCCAAGGAACTCGCCGAACTCGTCGAGAAGCGTCGCATCGGTCCCTTCACGGACTTCAAGTCCATGAAGTCGGGCAAGAATTTCACGGGGTTCGTCGACTTGGTCGATGAGGACTCCATCGTCTCTTGGAAGGACAAGCCGGCTGAGAAACCCGCCGCTCCGGTCGAAGGGGCCGAAGCCGCCAAGCCGAAGAAGGTCAAAGCCAAGAAGCCCACCGGTCGCCTCAAGGCGGTGCTCTTCCTGCCGCCGCGCGAGGGCGTGGACGGCAACCCCGATGCTTTCGATGCCGATTGGCCGATCCTCGGGCCCTGCCCGGTCTCGGGCTTGCCCGTCCAGCACACGCCGACCAACGGTTATCGCGTCTGCCCCCAGAAGGCGCAGGCCGCGGGTGCCAAGAAGACCTTCAGCTTGAATGCCGAGATGCTCAAGGCGCCCATTTCCGCCGAGGATGTCCGGGCCATCTTGAACCAAGGTAAGTCCCCGCTGAAGAAGTTCATCTCCAAGCGCACGAACCGCGGCTTCGAGGCGTTCCTCGTCGCCGATAAGGACAAGGGTTGGTGGTTCGCCTTCCCGCCGCGCAAGCCGAAGGGCCCGAAGAAAGGCGCCGTGGCGACGGACGTGCCGGACGAGAACAAGCCGTTCTGATTACTTCTCCCAAGGTTGGCGCGGGATGCGCTGCAGCACCGGGACCTTGAGTTCGTCTTCCATGAAGCGGAGGCGCTCCAGGTCGTCGGGGGCGCCGTCCTCTTCCTTCTTCAGCTTCGCCAACCACTGGGCGCTGTACCAAGCATAGGCCTCCTTCTTCTGACCGGCCTCCCACATGGTCCGGGCGCACATGAAGTAGGCGAACCACGGGACCGACTTCGCTTGAGTGGCCCGTCGATAATAAGAAGCCGCGAGGAGGTTGTCCTTGAGTTTGATTTCGGCGAGTTGGCCCGCGGAGATCAGGATGCCGGAATTGCCGCCGGTGTGTTCGACCCCATCTTCGAAGACCGCCAAGCCCAGTTGGGCGTATCGGCGAAAGATGCCGTCCTGGATCTCGGGCGAGACCTTGGTGTAGCCACCACGTCGACGGATTTCCCAATGCGCGAAATCGTAGCCGACGGCGTACCCGGTGTTTTCCCAGAAGAAGCGGGACCGTGGGTCCAGCGCGCAGGCCGTCTTCATCAGGGCTTCGCAGCCGGCGCGGTCGCGCTTCTCCCAGAAGACATAACTGCGGAGCCAGGTCGCATCCGCGACGATCGTGCGTAGTCCACCGAGGATGCCCAGCAAGACGCCTTGACCGAGGGTTGGCTCGATCTGCTTGCGCCCGATTTCCGGCACCGCTTGACGCACGCCGCGCCAGGAGGTTTCGGAGTAGGCGCCCGCGCCGAGCAACAGCAGGCCGGCGACGATCCATGGGGCCGCACGGCGCATGGTTAGATTTCCCTCCGCCGGAAGGCCAGGCTCGCCAAGGCCAAGAAGGCGACCAGGTAGAAAAAGCCGGATAGGACCACGGACCAGACGGCGTCACCGGAAATGGCCGTGGGGTCGAGGACGAGCGTGTCGCCGATGTTGAATTGCTGAAGGTTGGGGATGACCCGGCTGGAGAGCCAGAGCAGCCCCTTGGTCAGGGCGTTCGCGTCGCTCGGCTTGAGCAAGGCTTCCTGCGCCAGCCATTGCAGCTGGCCGGCGACGATGGCCATCGCCCCCACGATCACCGCGAAGAGGAAAGTCCGCGCGACCGCCGAAACCATGAGCACCATCGCGGCGACGACGCCGAGGCGGAACCACTGCAACACGGCAAAGGCGGCGAGGCCACTGACGCTGAAGTCGGGTGCGACGCGTCCGCTTTCGGCGGCCAGCACGATGAGTTCTTGGGTGCGGCTCCACAGGATGACCCCTTGCAGGAAAGCCAAGCTGAAGACGAAGACGCCCAGCACGGCCCACGTCCCCAGGAATTTCCCGAGCAGGAATTCCGTCCGGCTCAGCGGCTTGGCCAACAACGTCAGGGCCGTGCGGTTATCGATCTCCGCGAAGAACAGTTGGGCGGTCATGACGAGCGCCAAGACGGAGCCGAACAGGAACATCCCGCCAAAGGCGAAGTCGGCGACGAATTTGAGTTCGCTGTGGCCGAAGTCCATGAAGCGGAAGGAAACCGAGGACACCACCATGGCCGCCGAGAGGACCAGGAGGAAGGCGAAGAAGCGTTGCCGGATGGCCTCCAAAAAGGTGATGCGGGCAATCCAGCTGGAACGGGTGAGACGGGCGTTCATGTCAGGCATCGCGGCTACCGGTGACCAGTTCCCGGAAGAGGTCTTCCAGCGAACGGCGGGGGTGGGTGATGGAAGTGACCGTCGCGCCATGGGCGGCGAGCGCCGCTTCGGCGGCGGCGCGGGCGGCCGGGGAAAGGGCTTCGACGGTGATGACGTGGCGGTCGCGCTGGGCCAGGACCTCGTCGACGCGTCCTTCCAGGACAAGGCGACCACGGTCCATGATGGCGACGCGGTCGCAGACTTGCTCGACTTGGCCCAGGAGGTGCGAACACAGCACGATGGTCTTCCCCTTGGCGCGCATGGCATGGATCATGCGGCCGATGGCCGCCGAGCCAACCGGGTCGACGCCGGCGGTCGGCTCGTCGAGGATGACGAGTTCCGGGTCGTGGACGATGGCTTGCGCGAGACCGATGCGCTGCAGCATGCCTTTCGAATAGGTGCCGATCGGGCGGTTGGCCGCTTCGGTCATGGCGGCCAGTTCCAGCGAGGCTTCGACGGCTGCGGTGACTTTATCCGCGGGGACGCCGCTGAGGCGGGCGCAGTATTCGACGAGCTCGCGGCCGGTGAGGAACTTATGGAAATAAGGCGCCTCGGGCAGAAACCCCGTACGCTGGCGGGCTGCCGCGGTCGCCGAAGGCGAACCCAAGATGCTGATGGTGCCGGTCGTCGCGGGGACCAGGCCGAGGACGATCTTCAAGGTCGTGCTCTTACCGCAACCATTGGGACCGAGAAGCCCGAAGACCTGTCCGCGCGGAATCTCCAAGGTCAGGTTGTCGACCGCGCGCAATTTGAGGCCGCGGAGGCCCACCCGGAAATCCTTGGTGAGTCCTTGGACGGAAATGGCACTCGCGGTGGTCATCGCTTGATTGTGAAGGTTTGCGCGGTGCGCAGGCCGGCGAAGGAGCGCTCCTCGACGTTGCGAATATGGCCGTCCAAAGACTTGAGAATGTCGGCCGCGAAGGCATCCAGCTCTTTTTCAGCCCCTTCAGCATGGAGGTAGACCCGCCCGTCCGTGAGATTCTGGACGAAACCTGTGACATCGAAACCGCGGGCAATTGCGAGGACTTGGGCACGAAAACCGACCCCTTGGACATGGCCTGTGTACCAGACTTCCCGATGGGAGACATGGGTTGACATTTGGGAAATTGTGGAAAATCATTGGTCTTTCGTCTCCTACAGCAACCGCAATCCTCCTATGACCACCCTGCTCCCTCTGGCCGTCCTCGATGGCCCCGTCTTCTGGGCCATTCTCGCTGTTGCCCTGCTCCTTTTCGGTGGTTCCAAGATCCCCGAGCTCGCCCGTGGCCTCGGTAAGGCCAAGCGCGAATTCAAGAAGGCTTCCGAAGAGGTTGAAACGGAAGTCCGCTCCGCCGTCGAGGAAGACGAGCGCAAGAAGGCCCGCCTCAAGCAAATCGAAGAAGAAGAACGTGCCCGCGTCCGCGCGAAGATCGAAGAAGAAGAGCGCGCCAAGCGGGCCGCCGAAGGCAAACAGAACTAAGACCCTTGGGGCCGGCAACGGCCCCTTTTTATTGGCATGTTCACTGGCTTAGTCCAAGCAACCGGGAAGGTCGTTTCGCGGGACGTATTGCCCTCGGGGGCGACCCGCCTGAAACTAACGTCCCCCCTGCTCGCTGCGGCCGAACTCGGTGCTTCCATCGCCGTGAATGGTTGCTGCCTGACCGTGACCTCGGTGCAAGCCGAGGTCGCCTCCTTCGACCTTCTGGCCGAAACCCTGCGGCTGACGAACCTGGGCGACCTTCAAGTCGGCTCCACCGTGAACCTGGAACCGAGCCTGCGACCGACCGATCGCATGGGTGGACATTTCGTGACCGGGCATATCGACGCCTGCGGCACGGTCGCCTTTTTTGGAGCCGATGGCGCCGATTGGCGTCTCGACATCGATGCACCGGCCGAAGTCCGCCGGCACGTGGTCAAAAAAGGCTGCATCGCCGTCGATGGCATGTCCCTGACCGTGGCCGATGTCCTCCCCGCCGGTTTTCGCATCTGGATCATTCCCCATACCTTGGCGGTCACCAATCTCGCCGGCCGGCAGGCAGGCGAACGCGTGAACCTGGAGTCGGACCTTCTGGCTAAATACGCCGAGAAATTGTTGGTCCGGGCTTAAGCCCCGGAGAGCTCGTTCAGGCGGGCTTGCAGGTGCGCCGCCAGCTGGGCGTCGTCCGTCTCGCGGGACGGACAGGCGATGACTTCGAAAGTCACGTCCACGCGCGAGAATGGCTTGGGCAGCGCGAACTTATCCCAGCTCCGCATCGTCCAAGCCGAACGGAAATTCATCCCCATGATCAGGAAAGGTCGGCCGGTGAGTTTCGCCAAGGAGACGGCCCCCGCCTTGAATTCCCGCCGCGGTCCTTTCGGGCCATCGGGCGTCACGCCGGCGTGGTCGCCGCCGCGGACGGCCCGCGTCAAGGACATCAACGCGGCGGCGCCGCGCTTGCTCGATGAGCCACGCACCGCCTTGATGCCCATCAGGCGAAAGAAGGCGACCAACCATCCGCCATCTTTGCTGGTGCTGATGAGCGCGGTGACCCGACGGTCCAAGAAGCGATTGGCGATCAACGAAGACGTGAAGAGCCGGTCGTGCCAGAGGAGCAGGACGAAGGGTCCGTCGCGGTCGTCGACCTTCGGTACATTGGCGTGGACCCGCAAGGTGCCCAACCAGATGCGTAGGACCATGGCGGCGAACCAAACCCAGAGCCAGTGGTACCAGGCCACCTCCACGGGGGTTTCGGGTAAGTCTTGGTTCGGCGCGGTCACGCGGCAATGGACGCAGTTTCCCGTCCGCATTTCAAACACTTACGCAAGGCCCAGGGCTCGGCGGACGTTGGGGCGACCATAGAGGTGCACCAGGGGCAGCGAAAACCCGGCCGGGAAACGGTGCATCCAAGCCTCTACTTCCGCCGGCTGGCGCCAGAGGATGGAGTCCACCTCGGCGCGCCCCAAGGTCGGGACGTAGTCGCCGCGCAACAGGTAGGAGCGGACGAATTCATGCCCGAGATCCGCATGGCATGGGGCGTAATCAATTTCTAGTAAGTCCTCGGGGCGGACCTGGAGGCCGATTTCCTCCCGCAGTTCCCGGACCGCGGCCACAGGGTAGGTCTCCCCGCTGTCGACATGTCCGGCGCAGGAGGTGCTGACCTGTCCGGGGCAATTGTCCTTGGCGTACGAGCGGCGTTGCAGGCACAGTTGACCGTCGGCGCGGAGCCAGAAGATGTGGATGGCGCGGTGCCGGAGTTGCCGGCGATGGATCTCGCTGCGGGGGCAGGACCCGATGACGACGTCCTGGTCGTCGACGACGTCGAAGACTTCGTCCGGAGACTGGCCGATTTCCTTTCTCATGCGCGGCCCAGATCCATGATGATATTCCACCGCTTGGTCAATGCGCGGTCATGCTTCTTCCATTCGGGATCCCACGCCGCGAGCTGATTCCAGAAGCGGTCGGAGTGGTCCATGTGCTTGCGGTGCGCCAGTTCGTGGTAAATGACGTGGTCATGGACGACCGGCGGCAGGAGGACGAGGCGCCAGTTGAGCGAGAGCGCCCCCTGCTGCGAACACGAGCCCCAACGGCTGGTCTGGTCGCGGACGCTCACGCCATCCACGCTGACCCCGACCCGGCGAGCGAGGCGTTCGACGGCCAACGGCAAGCCGGTTTCGGCCAGTCGCCGCAGCACGCGCACGGCCGCGGCTTCCCTACCCTCGGTGGGCAGGTGCATTTCGACGGCGTCCGCTTCTTGGGCGATGATCAGCCGGGCCCGCGCGCCCGTCAAAATGCTCACTTCCATCATTCGCTCGTCCAGCGTGGCCCAGGGGAACTTTTCCAAATGGGCGAGCAGCGAGGGTTGGACCGCGCGCGCCTTTTGGACGACTTGCTCCAACCAGGGTAGATTATCCTTCAGGAAAGCCATCGCCGATGCCTGCGAGGCATGGACGGGGTAAGTCAGCTCGACCCGTGGGCCGGGCTTGACGGAAAGTCGCACGCGGCGGGCACGTTCCGATGGTTTGGGCCAAACCTGCACCACGCGGCCAGCCACATGCACCGTGATGGGTTGCTCCGGGGGCATCGCGTTAGCCCTGCGGCGTGCCGTGCTTTTCGGCCTCGGCCACCACCGTCGCGGTGTGCCGGCGCAACGCCGAATCCGGATCGATGCCGGCGTCACGACAAGCGGCGATCAGTTCGAAGAGTTTCTGGCCGGCGGCGGCTTCGGAAAGTCCCTGCGCGGTGGTGGCGACCGCCGCGCGGTTCACCGTGGTCCCGGTATCCAGCACCTTTTTCTGCACTTGCTTCCAGACTTCGCGGGCGGTCAGGACCGGATTGAGGGTCGGGGGCAGCGCCTTGAAGAGCGTCGGCTTGGCGGCGCCTTTCTCCTTGAGCTTGATCTGCTCCCACTGCTTCACGACGGCTTCGGAATCGCCGAGTTTGACCCCGTCGCCGAAGACATGCGGGTGCCGACGGACCATCTTGTCGTTCACTTCCCGGGCGACGTCGTCGAAATTGAATTTACCGGCCTCGGTCGCCATCTGGGCATGCAGCACGACATGGAAAAGGAGGTCGCCCAGTTCTTCCCGGAGGTTGGCATCGTCGTTGCGATCGATGGCTTGGAGGAGTTCGCAGACCTCCTCCACGAGGCAGTCGCAGATGGTGCGGTGGGTTTGCTCGCGATCCCAGGGGCAACCATCGGGGGCGCGGAGTCGGGCGGTGGTCGCGAGAAGGAGGTCTAGGCCGGACATGACCCGATGGAGAGGGGTCTGGGCGGGGGAGTCAAAACGATTGCCAGAAGGCTCGGTCTCGTTTCCGTTGTGGGGGTGGACAAACTGACGGAAATCATGGACGCCAAGCGCCGGGAAATTGCCCCGTTCGCTCGTGCCGTCACGGAAGCCGAACTGGCCGCCTTCGCGGGTCGCTCCCGCCTGCCTGGCTTTCGCCAGTCTTTGCACGTCCCGGGCCGCCTGACCGTCATCGCTGAGGTGAAGCGGGCATCGCCGAGCGTCGGCACCATCCGCTCCGAAGTGAACGCCGTGGCGCAAGCCCGGCTCTACGCGGAAGCCGGGGCCGAATGCCTGTCCGTGCTGACGGAGTCGACTTACTTCAAGGGGCAGCTGCAGGACCTCATCGAAGTCGTCCAAGACCAAGCGACGCTACCGGTCCCCCGCCCTTGCATTCGCAAGGACTTCATGGTGCACCCGTACCAAGTGCTCGAAGCCGCCCAAGCCGGCGCCCGTTGCATCCTCATCATCGTCCGTGGCCTCACCGACGCCGAGATCCGTCCCATCCATGCCGCCGCGAAGTTGGCGGGGTTGGATACCCTCTTCGAGGTCCACGATGAAGCGGAACTTGAACGTGCCTTGCGCCACGACCCGGACATGGTCGGCGTCAACAACCGCAATCTCTCGACCTTCCAGATCGACCTGAGTTTCGCCGAGCGCGTCATCCCGCAGATGCCCGCGCACATCCTCAAGGTCGCGGAGAGCGGCATCAAGACGGCGGAAGACGCCGCCCGGATGCGCCACGCCGGTGCGCATGCCCTGCTCGTGGGGGAATCCTTGATGCGCGCGGACAGTCCCGCGGCGCTCCTGCAGGCTTTTCGCGGCCGATGAACGACGGCCCCTTGTCGCAGACCGAAACCCGCGAGCTGCTCGCGCGGTTGGCGCACATGCCCAAGAAGTGGCTGGGCCAGAACTTCCTGATCGATGGAAACATCGTGCGGAAGTCGCTCGAACTGGCCGAGATCAAGGCCGGCGATCGCGTCTTGGAGGTCGGGCCGGGCCTGGGGACCCTGACGCGAACCCTGTTGGGCGCGGGGGTGGAGCTGCACGCGGTCGAAGCCGACCCGACGATGGTCTATCACCTGAAGCAATCCCTTTTGCCCCGCTGGCCCCAAACCTTCCATCTGACGGAAGGTGACGCCGTCGAGCAACCTCTGGCGGACCTGGTCGCCCCTGCGGATGGCTCGTTCAAGGTCGTGGCGAATCTGCCTTACGCCATCTCCACCCCGTGGATGGATGCCATCTGCGCTGGGCCGCACCCCGAAATCATGGTGCTGATGCTCCAACGCGAAGCCGCGGATCGCCTGACCGCTGAGGTCGGTACCAAGCACTGGTCCGCGGTCACGGCGCAGGTCAGCTTGGCTTTCGAGAAGGTGAAGTTGCACCCCGTCCCCGGACAGTCGTTCAACCCGCCGCCCAAGGTCGACTCCTGCCTGCTCGTCCTGAAGCGGAAACCGAACGCCCAACGCTTCAGTGCCCGGGCACGCGAGGTATCGCGGGCCCTGTTTACCCAGCGCCGCAAACAAGTCGGGTCGTCCGCCAAGAACCTTTTTCCCGAAGCGGCGGACGTGCGTGCGTGGTTGGAGGCCTTGCCCAGCCATGGTCTGACCGCCCAAGCTCGGCCCGAGGACATCCCGGCGACCGTCTGGCTGAGGCTCTAAACACCCCGGAAGGTTGCTTTTCTTGGCCAAGGTGGTCTTTCTGTACCCATGTCCGTCAAAGTAGGCCTAGTCTCCCTTGGTTGCGCCAAGAACCTCATCGATTCCGAAATCATGATCGGCCACCTCGCCAAGGCCGGCATGACCATGACGGCCAATGCCGCCGATGCGGACGTGGTCATCGTCAACACCTGCTCATTTATTGATGCCTCGAAGCATGAGGCCCTCGAGGCCATCTACGAGATGAGCGACGGCAAGGCGACCGCCCGCAAGAAGAACCAGAAGCTCATCGTGGCGGGTTGCATGTCGCAACGCTACCAAGGCGCCCTCCCCGTCGTCGAAGGCGCCAAGGGCCAAGTCGAACTGCCCAAGGTCGATGCCTTCATCGGTCTCGACCAGGTCACCAACATCGTTCCCGTCATCCATAAGGTCATGGGCGGTGAAGCCGGCATGACGGAGTTCTTGGCCAAGACCACGACGTTCATTCCGGACTACGACACCCCCCGCTTCCGCCTGACGCCCAAGCATTCGGCCTACATCAAGATCGCGGAAGGCTGCAATCACCCCTGCACTTTCTGCATCATCCCCCGCATCCGTGGCCGTCACCGCAGCCGTACGGTGGAATCCGTGGTCAAGGAAGCCCAGCAGCTGGTGAAGGAAGGCGTCAAGGAACTGAACCTCATCTCCCAGGATACGACCTACTTCGGGATGGATCGCTGGACCGAGGAACGCCCGAACCCGCGCAGCAAGGTCGACTCGTCGAAGGGCGAATCCATCGCCTCCCTGCTCCGCGAATTGGACGCCATCCCCGGCGACTACTGGATTCGCCTGCTCTACACCCACCCGGCGCACTGGAGCGATGAGCTCATCGAAACCATCGCCCGGTCCAAGCACGTCGCCCGCTACGTCGACATCCCCCTGCAGCACATCTCGAGCAAGATGCTCACGGCGATGCAGCGCGAGACCAGCGGCGACTACATCCGCGACCTCATCCGCCGCATGCGCGTCGGCGCCCCGGACATGGCGATCCGGACGACCTTCATCGTTGGTTTCCCGGGCGAAACCGAAGAGGACTTCCAGGAGCTCCTCGCTTTCCTCGCGGCCACCCGCTTCGACCGCGTCGGCATCTTCAAGTATTCCAAGGAGGAAGGCACGAAGGCCGCCAAGATGGACGGCCACCTCTCGGATGAAGTGAAGGCCGACCGGTACGACCGGGCCATGACCTTGCTGCAGCGCCTCTCGAAGGAGCGCGGCGAGCGTTTCATCGGTCGCAAACTCCGCGTCCTCGTCGAAAGTCCCGGCGTCGGGCGCAGCGAAGGCGACGCCATGGACATCGACGGCATCGTCAAGGTGCCGAAGAAGTTCCCGGTGGGCGAATTCGCGGACGTGACCGTGACCGGCGCCGAGGCCTACGACCTCATCGCCAAGTAGCTCAGGCTTCCTGTTCGCGTTCCGGGGCGACTTCCGCGGAAGCGGCGGCGGCCGGCGAATCGCTGAGACGGATGAGCGCGTCGAGCGACGAGAAGTGCCGCGTCCAATCCGTCATGTCCGGGATATCGCCGACGACGGCCGAGAAGAGTTCGCGCTTCTCCTGCTTGAGCTCCTCGATGCGCTCCTCCACGGTGCCCGGGGCGATCATGCGGTAGATCAGCACGGGATTCTTCTGGCCGATGCGGTGGACGCGGTCGACGGCTTGGGCTTCGACGGCGGGGTTCCACCACGGGTCGAGCAAGAACACGTACTCCGCCGTGTTGAGGGTGATGCCCGTGCCGCCCGCCTTGAGGGAAGCCAGGAACAAGGCCGGGCCCTTCGTCTCCTTGAACCGTTCGACGGGCGCGGAGCGATCCTTGGTCTCTCCGGTCAGTTCGAAGATCGGTAGGTTCGGCAGGTCGCGCGCCAAAGCCTTCTTCACCCGTTCGATGAGCGAGACGAATTGCGAGAAGACCACGGCCTTGGAGCCGTTGGCCGCCACTTCCGCCAGCTTCGAGACCAGCAGCGTGATCTTGCCGGAGTGGGCGCTGGGGCAGCCGGAATTGTCGGGCAGGAGCCCGGGGTCGCAGCAGACCTGCCGCAGCCGCATGAGCAAAGTGAGGACCGAGGTGGCGTCGCGAGACAACAACCCGGCGAGTTCCCCGGAAAGGCCGCTGCCTTGCGTCAGGTGCTGGTAGAGCGCGCGTTGCTCATGGGTGAGCGGACACGGCAACACCACTTCCATCTTCGGCGGGATATCCGCCGCGACGTGGCGCTTGAGCCGGCGGAGGATGAAGGGGGAGACTTGCCGACGGACCTTGACCAGCCCCGCCGACGGGTCGCGCAGCATGACGCGTTCGAAGTTCGCGCGTTTGCCGAGCAGGCCCGGCATGAGGAAGCGGAAGATCGTCCAGATGTCGGTCGGACGGTTCTCGAGGGGCGTGCCGGTGATGGCGATGCGGTGTTCAGCCTGCACCGACAAGCACGTCTGGGTGGTCTTGGATTCCGGGTTCTTGATGGCCTGGGCTTCGTCCAGGATGGCGTAACCAAACTTCGTCTTTTCCAGCAGATTGGCGTGGCGGCGAAGCTGGGTGTAGCTCGAGATCCAAAGTTTGGCTTCGGGGTGTTTGGCGAAATCGTCCTCCGCGGTGAGGACCGAGGCGGCCAGCTCCGGATGGAAGCGTTTGATTTCGCCGAGCCAAACGGGGATCACGCTGGCCGGACACACGATGAGCGAGCGTTCGCCCGCTGGGCGCGACGCAAGCAAGGCCAAGACCTGCACGGTCTTGCCGAGGCCCATCTCGTCGGCCAACAATGGGTGTGAGCCCAGGTCGCAAAGTCGACCGAGCCAAGTCACGCCCTTGGCTTGGTAGGGTCGCAGGTGTTGCGGCAGGTTGTCGGGCGGGATGGGCTCCTGCAGGAGTTGGTCTTTCCAGGCGCGCAATTCGTCGTTGAGCCGCAGCGCCCCCACGGCGGCATGGTCGAACAACGACAACAACAAGTAACGCGGCACTTCCCCGTCCTTGGCCTTCCAGTCTTCGGAGAAGTCCGCCACGGCCGCGTTGTAGGCCACGACGCCTTTCCCGGGCAGGATGACCGGCCGCCCGCCCGCCTTGAGCAGGAGCTTCTGTTCATGGCTCTGCAGTTGGTGGGTGCCGGCCTTGAGCCGCCAATTCAACCGGAAGGATTTTCCGTCGGCCCCCGCTTCGGCTTCCGCATCGACGGCGACTTGCAGTTGCTCGTTCCGGAAAATGTTCAACCCCTCCTCCCCTTGCAGCTTGAAGCGCTTGCGCCACTCGTTGAGCTCTTCGCGCACGAAACGCTCGATTCGGCCGATGTTATCCATCGCCCAGGTGCCGGCGGTCTTGCTGTAGGCGTAGCCGGCGCGATGGGCCACCGTGCTGAACCGGAAAAGGGTCTGCCGCTGCTCATCCGAAAGCTCATCGCCGGGGATCGAGCCGGGACCAAAGCAATTCCAGGAGTGCCCGCCCCGCCCAACCCACGAGGCGGAGGCCGTGAGCCCTTCCGAGGTCAGGTCAAAGGAGACTTGGAGCTTCAGGGCTGTCCGGCCACCCGTGTCCTTGGGCTCCGCCTTGGCGATCGGAGCGATTTCAGCGGCGGGGGCCGTATCGTCGATGGCTTTGATCTCATCGGCGAGAAGTTCTTCGACCTCATACATCGTCGCGACCGCGAACGGCGCGCCGTTTTCCTCTTCGGGCAAAGAGGTGCGCCATTCGAGCGTGCCATCCCGGAGTTCGATGACCGCGCGGACGGTCTGAGTTTCCGTCTTGGTGACGCCCTCGGCGGAAGTCGGTTTGAGTTCGAGGGTTCGGACCAATCCCTCGGTGTAAAGACGCCGACCTTCTTCTAGGTCATCCGTTTTAAACACACCCTCCCAGTCCTCCGGAAGGTGCCCGAACCAGCGTTCGAGGGCCTCCGTGGAATAGGAGCGGTTTGCCGGTCTTGGGGTAGACATCGACGTTTTGTGATTAAACCTAGCCATTTAGGACGATGCAACGCCCAAAGTCCTGTATTTTAGCTGGGGTCTGGGCTTGTTTCAATTTCCTCAAATGCTTTACTGAAACCCTCTCTTTATCTGTAACTTAAATGAAACATCTGAGTGTTGGATCACGCTGGAACGCCGATCTGGTCGCCGAGTACCACGAGCGCTGGAAACAAGACCCTCAATCCGTCGAGGCGGATTGGCGCGCGTTCTTTGAAGGCTTCGAACTGGGTCTCTCGCTCCCGCCTAAGCCCGCCAAAGGCGTTGCCGCGGGCCCCGGCGCCGCCGTCGATGCCGCCGCCCAGGCCAAGGTTTTTGCCGCGATTCACGCCTACCGGACGCTGGCGCATCTCCAGGCCAAGACGAACCCATTGGCCGACCCGACGCCGTATTTCGAACTGACGGACAAGGCTTTAGGCCTCGATGCCCTTTCCCCCACCCAACCCTATTACACCGGAGATTTCCTCGGTGGCCAGATGCTGCCGCTGTCGGAAATCCTCGCCAAGTTGAAGGCGACCTACTGCGGCCCGATTGGCGTGGAATACACCCACATCCAGGATGGCACCCGTCGCCGCTGGTTGCAGGAGCGCATCGAATCCTGCGGTCTCCGTCCGGCCTATGACGCCGCCGCGCGCCGCAGTTTCCTCCGCACCATCGTCCAAGCCGAGCAGTTCGAGCGCTTCCTGCATAAGACTTTCGTCGGCGCCAAGCGCTTCTCCGTCGAAGGCGGCGAGACCTTGTTGGTCGCCTTGGAGCGCCTGATCAGCCGCTCCCCGGGCTTGGGCATCAGCGATATCGTCATCGGCATGGCGCACCGCGGTCGCCTGAACGTCCTCGTCAATACCTGCGGTAAGAAGGCCGAGTACCTCTTCGAAGGTTTCTCCGAGAACCATATCCCAGACACCACGAACGGCGACGGCGACGTGAAGTATCACCTCGGTTACGAAGGCGAGCGCAGCATCGACGGCAAGAAGGTCGCCATCACGCTGGCGTTTAACCCAAGCCACCTCGAAGCGGTCAATCCGGTCGTCCTCGGTCGCGCCCGCGCCCGCGTCGATCTCCAAAGCGATGGCAAGCGCTCGACCGCCCTGCCGGTGCTCATTCACGGCGACTCGGCCTTCGCGGGCCAAGGCATCGTGATGGAGACCTTCAATCTTTCGAACGTCAAAGGTTACGCCGTCGGTGGCACGGTCCATATCGTCACGAACAACCAAGTGGGCTTCACCACCGGCCCGGAGGAGGCGCGCAGCGGTCGCCATTGCACGGAAATCGCCAAGTTCGTCGAAGCCCCCATTTTCCACGTCAACGGCGACGATCCGGACGCGGTCGTCCTCGCCACCGAAATCGCGCTCGAGTACCGCCAGCAGTTTGCCGCGGACGCGGTCGTCGACATCGTCTGCTACCGCCGCTACGGCCACAACGAAACGGATGAGCCGGCGTTCACCCAGCCCGTGCTTTACCGCACGATCTCCAACCACTCGAGCGTCGCCGAACTCTACGCTTCGCGCCTGACGTCCTCGGGCTCGGCCCCGGACGGTGAACTCGCCGGACTCCGCACCGAATTCGAGGTGCTGCTCAACGCCGCCCAAGACCGCGCCAAGGCGGCCATCGCGGTGGAAGTCGCCGAACGCGAAAAGACGCCCGCCACGGTCTGTCCGTTCCAGTCTCCTTACGACGCCAACGTCGATACGACGGCCCCGGAAGCCTTGCTCCAGAAGGTGGCCCCGGCCCTTTGGACGATGCCGCCGGACTTCGCGCCGAACCCGAAGATCAAACGCCTGCTGGATGCGAAGGCCGAGGCTTTCAAGTCGGGCGCGAATTTCGACTGGAGCTTGGGCGAAGGCCTGGCCTTCGCCTCCCTGCTCGCCGAAGGCTATCCGATCCGCATCTCCGGCCAGGATTGCGAACGCGGGACCTTCTCCCACCGCCATGCGGTCCTGCACGACCCGTCGAACGACGCGGAATATTGCCCGCTCAATGCCGTCAGCGGCGGTGAATCCATCGAGCTCGTCAACTCGACCCTGTCGGAATACGCGGTCCTCGGCTTCGATTATGGCTATTCCCTGGAAGCTCCGGATTCGCTCGTGATTTGGGAAGCCCAGTTCGGCGATTTCGCCAACGGCGCGCAGATCATGATCGACCAGTTCATCGCCTCGTCGGAATCGAAATGGGGTCAGACGAGCGGTCTCGTCATGCTCCTCCCGCACGGCTTCGAAGGACAAGGTCCGGAACACTCGTCGGCTCGCCTCGAGCGCTTCCTCCAGCTCTGCGCCGAAAACAACCTTCAGGTCGTCCAGCCTTCGACCCCTGCGCAGCTCTTCCACGCTCTGCGCCGTCAGGTGAAGGCCGAACACCGCAAGCCCCTCGTCGTCATGACGCCGAAGAGCCTGTTGCGCCACAAGGCCTGCGTCAGCACCATCCACGACCTGACGAAGGGTGGCTTCGCGGCCGTCCTCGCGGACCCGACGCCGGCGGCGTCGACCGAGCGCCTGGTGCTTTGCTCCGGCAAGATCTTCTACGAGCTCGATGCCGAACGCACCGCCCGTAAGGATACCACCACTACGATTGTCCGCATCGAGCAGTTCTACCCGTTCGACGCCGCGGCCTTGCGGAAACTGCATGCGCAGTACGGTTCCCCGAAGAAGATCGTCTGGGTCCAGGACGAGCCGCAGAACATGGCCGGCTGGTCCTTCATCGCCCCCTTGGTCGAATCCACCCTCGGTCTCCGTCCGGTCTATGCTGGTCGCGATAGCGCCGCCTCTCCCGCTGTCGGGGCTCTCTCGGTCCATAAGGTCGAGCAGGCCGATGTCATCCGCCAGGCCTTTAACGCCTGATTTCGGTCATTAGACTCCCCCTAAGTCTTCTTTAAGCCGTCTTCGGCCCCTCAATGGAGGGGAAGAAGGCGATTAAAGGCGTATTTCCCCGTTGAAACACCCACGGGGGGCTTCCAAAGTCCACCACTCACTTTTCATGGCTGTCGAAGTCAAAATCCCCCCCATGGGAGAATCCATTACCGGAGGTCTCCTTGCATCTTGGACCGTTAAGAGCGGCGACGCTGTCCGTAAAGGGCAGCCCCTCTTCTCTTACGAGACCGACAAGGTCACGTCCGAAGGTACGGCCGAGGTCGATGGCTGTATCACCATCGCTGTCCCTGCCGGCACCGAAGTCTTGGTTGGGCAAGTAATTGCGACGATTGAAGCAGGCGCGGCAGGTGCGGCACCTGCCCCGGCCGCCGCGCCCGCGAGCGCCGCCCCCAAAGCTGCGCCCGCACCGGTCGAAGTCGCCCCCGCCGCGGCGCCGAAGCCCGCGACCTTGCTCGCGAAGTCCGGGGCTGCCGCGGAAATCTCTCCCGCTGTCCGCCGTATTTCGGCGGAGACCGGCCTGAATCCGGCATCGATCCCAGGTACGGGCAAGGCGGGACGCGTGACCAAGGGTGACATGCTTGCCGCGCTCGAGGGCAAGACCCCGATCATGGCGGTGGCTTCGGCGCCCGCTTCCGTTGCTTCGGCCCCCGCCGCTGCGCCGGCTGGTCCCGTGGCGATTCCTTCGCGCGAAGGCCGCACGACGCGCAAGCGGATGTCCCCGCTGCGTCGCAAGATCGCCGAGCGCCTCGTCCAGGCCAAGTCGGAGACCGCGATGCTCACGACCTTCAATGAGGTCAACATGGCGCCGGTCATGGAACTGCGTAAGCGCCATGGCGAAGAATTCCTCAAGAAATACGGCGTCAAATTGGGCTTCATGTCCTTCTTCGTGAAGGCCGCGGTCCAAGCCCTCAAGGACGTCCGCGCGGTCAACGCGCAGCTCGATGGCGAGGACATCGTCGAGAACAACTTCTACGACATCGGCGTCGCCGTCGGGACCGAAAAAGGCCTGATGGTGCCCGTCGTCCGCGATTGCGATGCGCTCAGCTTCGCCGGCATCGAGAAGGCCATCACCGACTTCGGCAAGCGCGCCCGCGACGGCAAGATCCAGCTCCCTGAACTCCAAGGCGGCGTCTTTACCATCTCCAACGGCGGCATCTATGGCTCGATGCTCTCCACGCCGATCCTGAATCACCCGCAGGCGGCCATCATGGGCCTCCATAACATCGTCGAGCGTCCCGTCGCCGAGAACGGCCAAGTCGTGATCCGTCCGATCATGTACCTCGCCCTGTCGTACGATCACCGCATCATCGACGGCAAGGAAGCCGTGACGTTCCTCGTCAAGGTACGCCAGTACATCGAAGAACCGCACACCCTGCTCTTTGGAGCCTAATCCCTTTACCTACACCTCAATGTCTCAACTCGATCTCGTTGTCATCGGTTCCGGCCCCGGCGGTTATGTCGCCGCCATCAAAGCCGCCCAACTCGGCCTCAAGGTGGCCCTCGTCGAAAAGGACCCCGTCCTCGGCGGTACTTGCCTGAACGTCGGCTGCATCCCTTCCAAGGCCCTCCTCCACTCGACCGAAGTCTTCCATCAGGTTTCCCACGGCAAGAAGCATGGCCTCGTCGGTGGCGAAAAGGTCACCTTCGATGTCGGCGCGATGATGACCAACAAGGACAAGGTCGTCGCGCAGCTCAACCAGGGCGTGAAGTTCCTCGTCTCCAAGCGTGGCATCGAAATCGTGCAGGGTCTGGGTCGTCTCGACAAGCAGGCTGGCAAGGTGCTCGTCCGCAGCACCGCCGGTGAGCGCACGCTCGAAACCAAGAACATCATCATCGCGACGGGTTCCTCGATCGTCGAGTTGCCGTTCATGAAGTTCGACGGTGAAACCATCATCTCCTCCGACCACGGCATCGCCCTCAAGGGGGTCCCCGAAAAGATGGTCGTCGTCGGTTCCGGCGCCATTGGCCTGGAACTCGGCTCGGTCTGGGCGCGCCTCGGCTCCCAGGTCACGGTCGTCGAAATGCTCCCTGCGATCGGTGGTCCGGCGTACGACGCCGACGTCGCCAAGGTCGCCCAGCAGGCCTTCGAGAAACAAGGCATCAAGTTCGAACTCGGCGCGAAGGTCACCGGCGTCAAGAAGAGCGCCGGCGGCATGGCCCTCACGGCCGAGCGCGATGGCAAGCCTTTGGAGTTCCCGGCCGACAAGATCCTCGTCGCCGTCGGCCGCAAGGCCAACACGCAAGGCCTCGGTGCCGCCGAAGCGGGCCTCAAGCTCGATGAGCGTGGCCGCGTCGTCATCGATGACCATTTCCGCACCAACCTCCCCGGCGTCTACGCCATCGGCGACGTGGTGGCTGGCCCGATGCTCGCCCACAAGGCCGAAGAAGAAGGCGTCGCCGCGGCGGAAATCATCGCCGGTAAGGCTGGTCACGTGAATTACAACATCATCCCCGGCGTCATCTACACCGACCCCGAAATCGCCGGCGTCGGCATGCTGGAGTCGGAAGCCAAGGCCAAGAACATCGAGGTCAAGGTGGGCAAGTTCCAGCTCGCCGGCAACGGCCGCGCCATCGCAACCGATGCGACCACGGGGTTCGTCAAGGTCATCGCCGACGCCAAGACCGACAAGGTGCTCGGCGTGCAGATCGTTGCGCGCGGTGGTTCCGAGATGATCGCCGCGGCTTGCGCGCACATGGAATACGGCGCCAGCGCCGAAGACATCGCCCGCACCTGCTTCGCGCACCCGACCATCAGCGAATCCTTCAAGGAAGCCGCCATGGCCGTCTCGAAGTCGAGCATCCACTCGCTCTGAGCGCAGCCTCCAGTCTTAACGAACGAAAGGGTGCAATTCGCACCCTTTCTTGTTTTAGAATTTGTTTCCGTCATTAACCGGAACGTGCCCAACCTGGTGCCCTGTTTAGGGGCATTAAAGTTAAAGGGCTAGGCTGACCACGGCACACGGGGAACCAGACTGCCGTTGCTTCCTTCCGGACCTGGCGGGGTTCGTCGGCACCCGTTGCATGGGGCCTAGCTTGCATCTTTGATGGGCGACCAATCCGCTCTTTTCAACCCCCAAGTTCCACTCTAATCATCCCCCTTCCCGATGGCCGAAATTCCCAAGTCTTATGACCCCCAAGGGGTCGAACAACAATGGTACGACCGCTGGGTCGCCGCAGGCTGCTTTGCCGGCAAGGTCGATCCGACCCGCGAATCGTTCGCGGTGATGATCCCGCCGCCCAACGTCACCGGCGTGCTCCACATGGGGCACCTGCTGAACAACACGTTGCAGGACATCATGGTGCGCCGCGCCCGCCAGGAGGGTAAGTCCGCGCTGTGGCTCCCCGGCACCGACCATGCGGGGATCGCCACACAATCGCGCGTCGAAAAAGACCTCCGGCAAAACCACGGCAAGACCCGGCACGATCTCGGCCGCGAGAAGTTCATCGAGGTCGCGTCCGAATGGCGCGACAAACACGGCGGCATCATCCTGAACCAGCTCCGCAAGCTCGGCGCTTCATGCGATTGGGATCGAAAGGTCCACACGCTTGACGCGGGTTACTCGCAGGCGGTCCTCCAGGCGTTCGTCACGCTCTATGAGCGTGGCTACGTCTATCGCGGCAAACGCATGGTGAATTGGTGCCCGGTTTCGCAGACCGGTTTGTCCGACGAGGAAGTGATCATGAAGCCTTCCAAGGGCTCGCTGTTCAAGATGCGCTACGAAGTCGTGGAGCACCCGGGGACATACCTGGAAATCTCGACCACCCGTCCCGAGACCATCCCGGGTGACACCGGCGTGGCCGTCCATCCCGAGGATGAGCGCTACCAGCACCTCATCGGCAAGCACGTTTGGCGCCCCTTCCCGCGCGCCCAGATCCTCATCGTCGGAGATACCGCCGTCGAGCGCGAGTTCGGCACCGGCGTGCTCAAGGTGACCCCGGCCCATGACCGCACGGACTTCGACATCGGCAAGCGTCATGGCCTGCCCGTCCTCGACGTCATGAATCCGGATGGCACGATGAACGCCGATGCGGGGCCTTTGGCCGGCCTGGAGCGCTTCAAGGCGCGCGACGCCGCCGCCAAGTTGCTCGAAGAGCTCGGCGCCCTCGTCAAGATCGAGCCCTATGAGAACACCGTGGGCTTCTCGGAGCGGGCCGACGTACCTATCGAGCCTCGCCTGAGCGAGCAGTGGTTCATCCATTACCCGAAGATCGAAGAAGCCAAGCGCGCGGTCACGGCCGGCATCATCAAGTTCCACCCGGAACGCTGGACCAAGACTTACCTCCATTGGCTGGAGAACATCCAAGACTGGTGCGTGAGCCGTCAGCTCTGGTGGGGCCATCGCATTCCGGTCTGGTACCGCAAGGGAGCCGATCGCAACGACGCCGCCAATCGCCACGTTTCGCTGACCCCGCCAACCGACCCGCAGAACTGGGAGCAAGACCCCGATGTGCTCGATACGTGGGCATCTTCGTGGCTCTGGTGCCTGGCGACGATCGGCTGGCGCAAGCCTGGTGAAACGACACCCGAGCTCCAGCACTGGTACCCGACCGGTGCCCTCGCTACCGGGCCGGACATCATCTTCCTGTGGGTCGCGCGCATGATCATCGCCGGTCTGGAACTGCACGGACCCGAAAAGAAGACCCTGACCGACGACGAGATCCGCCAGCGCATTCCGTTCAAACGCGTCTACTTCAACGGCATCATCCGCGATAAGCAGGGTCGCAAGATGTCCAAGTCCTTGGGGAACTCACCCGAGCCGCTCGACCTCATCGCCAAGTTCGGCGCCGATGGCCTCCGCTTCGGTTTGCTGACCATCGCTCCGAAGGGCCAAGACATCCTGTTCGACGAAGACCGCGTCTCCCAAGGCCGCAACTTCTGCAACAAGCTGTGGAATGCCTCCCGCTTCCGCCAGATGTCGGGTCCGATGTCCGACAACAGCAACCTCGCCGCGATCGCCTCGCGCCTCAAGCCCTCGCAGCTTGACGACGACGATTTTGCCATCCTCCACGGCTTGGCCGAGCTCACCGACGCCACCAGCCAGCGCCTCGACGAACACGAGTTCACCGCCTATTCACAAGGCCTGTACACGTTCTTCTGGGGCGATTTCTGCGACTGGTATGTCGAGGCGTCCAAGTCGCGTTTGGCCGATCCGGCCTTGCGTGACACGTGCTTGGCCGTCCAGGACCTCGTCCTGCGTCAGTTCCTGCTGATGCTGCACCCCATCGCCCCCTTCATCACGGAAGAGCTCTGGCACCTCTTGGGGTACGGCGCCGAGAAGGATTTCATCCAGAATCATGGCACCGGCACCGGTGGTGACTTGTTGCGTGTCCTGCGTGAGCATGGGGTGAAAATGATGACCTCGAAGGTTGCCGACGTCGGCCTGCTTCGTGAGTTTGTCGCCGCCGTGCGTGCGATGAAGTCTCAAGCCAACCAAGCCAATAAGCGCGATAGCCTGGTGACCGTCATCGCTAAAGACGCGACGGCCAAGGCCTTGCTGGAGCATAATCGCGACAAAGTCAGCCGCCTGGCCGGTCTGGCGGAATTGAACTTCGCCGCCGATGCCGGTGGTCGTCCGGGCACCGTGACTCCGGTGGGTGTCGTCCTGCTCGAGGTCGGCGACACCATGGATGTCGGCGCCGAAAAGATCCGCCTCGGCAAGGAAATCGAGAAGATCGAGAAGGCCGTCGCCGCCGGCGAAGCCAAGCTCTCCAACGAAACGTTCGTCTCGAAGGCTCCTCCGCAGATCCTCGATGGCGCCCGCAAGCAACTCAACGAAGCCAAAGCCAAGCGCGATGAACTCGTGCGGATGCTCGCCTCCCTCGGCTAATGGCTAAGGTCATTGTTCATGCGGACAAGGCAACGGCCGCCCAAGCGGTTGCGGCCACCATCCGCGACCTCATCGTCGCGAAGGCCCAAGCCAAGCAGACCGCGGTCCTCGGCCTGGCGACGGGCTCGACCCCCCTGCCCTTGTACGCGGAGTTGGTCCGGCTGCATCGTGAAGAAGGCCTCAGTTTCCGTAACGTCGTGACCTTCAATCTCGACGAATACGAAGGCCTCGCGGGTGACCATGCCCAGTCCTACCGTTATTTCATGGAGCAAAACCTCTTTCGCTTCATCGACATCGCGCAGGATAACACCCACGTGCCGGCGGGCATCAGCGCCGACGCCGCGGCGACCTGCGCCGAGTACGAAGCCGCCATCCGCTCCGCCGGCGGGATCGACTTGCAGGTCCTTGGTATCGGTCGCACGGGGCATATCGGCTTCAATGAACCGCCTTCCGCCCTGGAATCACGGACGCGACGAGTCCACCTCGATGAGGTCACCCGTCGCGACAACTCGGTCTTTTTCGGTGAGCTGAGCCTCGTCCCGCACGGCGCGCTCACCATGGGTGTGGGCACGATCATGGACTGTCGGCAAGTCGAGTTGTTGGCCTTCGGCGCCGGCAAGGCGGACATCATTCGGAAGACCTTGCGCACGCACCCTTCCGCGGACTGTCCGGCCAGCTGGCTCCAAGGTCATCCCCGCTGCACGTTCCACCTAGACCCAGAAGCCAACGCCCGCCTTTAAGTTCGCTCGGATGAAACTTTCCCCACGCCACATCGCCGCCATTGACCCGGGTTTCGTCCCCGCCTCGCTTTGGACCAAGGAGTTCCTGAAGCTCTGCCGACAGACCCCAGGCAGCACGCCCTTGGCGATTGGCCTTTCGCGCCCCGACGGCACCGCGTCGGTGTTCCGTACCTTGGTCCTACCGTCTAGCCCGTCCAATGACGCCGACAACCTCCTGCACGTCGAGCGTACGGTTAAATTCCTGCTCTGGGCTCGCAGCGGCCACATCGTCTCGCTCGCGGGTGCCCTGGCGGCACCGCTCGTGCAAGCCTTGCAGGGCATGTACGCGCCCAGCGGGGTGCGTGCCTTCGACGCTCAGTTCACGCAAAAGCTCTTCGAACTTCCGCTCGTTTTTCAGGCCGTCTCCGAGTCCCAGCTTCCGGTGGAGAGCACCTCGCACCTCCCGTTGGGACGTAACCTTGGCGGTTGTCGCATCGGCTTCGACTTGGGTGGTTCCGACCGCAAGTGCGCCGCGGTCATCGATGGCCAGGTCGTCTTTTCGGAGGAGGTCAAGTGGGACCCCTATTTCCAGCCGGACCCAAACTACCACCTTGAAGGCATTCGGCATTCCTTGCAGATCGCGGCGGCCCACTTGCCGCGTGTCGATGCCATCGGGGGTTCCGCCGCGGGCGTCTACATCAACAACAAAGTCCGCGTCGCCTCGCTCTTCCGTGGCGTCACCAACCCGGCGATCTTCGAGGCCAAAGTCAAAGGCATGTTCCTCGACCTGGCCAAGGAATGGAAAGTCCCGTTTGAAGTCCTGAACGACGGCGATGTCACCGCGCTCGCGGCCTCCATGTCGCTCAATCGTAACGCGGTTCTCGGCATCGCCATGGGCACCAGCGTCGCCGCGGGCTTCGTCGACCCCAAGGGCAACCTCACCAATTGGCTGAGCGAACTCGCCTTCGTGCCGGTCGATTATCGCGCCCATGGCCCCGCCGACGAATGGTCGGGTGACCTCGGTTGCGGCGTGCAGTACTTCAGCCAACAGGGCGTCGGTCGCTTGTTGCCGCTCGCCGGCATTCACCTGCCCGCGACCATGCGACTGCCGGAGCAGCTGGAAGAACTGCAGAAGCTGATGCTCGCCGGCGATACGCGCGCCCTGCAGGTCTATGAGGCCATCGGCATCGCGTTTGGTTACGCCATTGCGCACTTCGCCAGTTTCTACGACATCCAGTGTCTACTGATCATGGGTCGCGTGACTTCCGGCAAGGGTGGCGACGTCATAATTGAGCGAGCTCGGTCAGTTCTCGCCGACGAATTCCCCGAACTTCGCATCGACCTCGTCGTGCCTTCCGAGAAAGATAAGCGACACGGACAAGCCGTCGCCGCCGCCTCCCTTCCCTCCCTCTGACATGAAGCTCAACCCCAAGGCCAACCTGCTTGTTCCCGACCAGAAGACCGGTCCGGAGGCCTTTAGCCGTACGACCCACCTTGGTATCGGCGCACACCAAGACGACCTCGAGTTCATGGCCTACGAGGGCATCCTGGCTTGTTACGACCGCGCCGACCAGTGGTTTGGCGGTGTCATCATGACCGACGGCCGCAGCAGTTCGCGCAAAGGCCCGTACGCCGGCTGGACGGATGACCAGATCGCCGCCGAACGCGTGAAGGAACAGCACCAGGCGGCCATCATCGGGCAGTACTCATTCATCGCGCAACTCGGCTACCTCTCCAAGGAAGTCCGCCCCGCCCAGCAGCCCGACGTCGTCGCCGACCTGCTGGCCATCCTGCTGGCCGCTCGTCCCGAAGTCGTCTACCTCCACAACCCCGCGGACAAGCACGACACGCACGTCGCCTGTCTCCTGCGCTGCATCGAAGCCCTACGGGCCATGCCGGCCGAGCTTCGTCCCAAGAAGGTCCTCGGCTGCGAAGTCTGGCGCGGTTTGGACTGGATGCTCGACGCGGAGAAAGTCCCGATGGCCGTTTCGGCCCGGCCCGAGCTGGCCAAGGCCCTCAATGAGGTCTTCGCGACCCAAATCGTCGGCGGCAAGCGCTACGACCTCGCCGTGCTCGGTCGCCGCGTCGCGAACGCCACCTTCCATGATGCGCATGCCTCCGATCAAGAGACATCGCTGCAGTGGGCCCTGGACCTGACGCCGCTGATCAACGACCCGAAGCTCGACGTGACCGAGTACACGCTCGGCTTCGTGGAACGCCTCAAGCACGACATTTCCGCCCGCCTCAAGAAAGCCCTCTGACATGAAGCCCACCCTCCTCGTCCTTGCCGCTGGCATGGGTAGTCGCTACGGCGGCCTCAAGCAGATCGACCCGATGGGCCCGTCCGGTGAAACCATCCTGGACTACTCCGTCTTCGATGCGATCCGCGCCGGCTTCGGGAAGGTCGTCTTCATCATCCGTCCCGACTTCGAACAGGACTTCCGCGAACGCATCGCCACCAAATTTGCCGGTCGGATTGACGTCGGCTTCGCCTTCCAGACCTTGGATCGACTGCCCGCTGGCTTCACCATCCCTGCGGGCCGGGAAAAGCCTTGGGGCACCACGCACGCCATCCTGTGCGCCAAGGATGCCGTCCACACGCCCTTCGCCGTCATCAACGCGGATGACTTCTACGGCCGCGACTCCTATGCCACGCTCGGTCGCTACCTGGCCGGTCTGCAGAATACCGACCTCACTTATGCCATGGTCGGCTTCACCTTGAAGAACACGCTTTCCGCGCACGGCACGGTGGCCCGCGGCGTCTGCCAAGCCGATGCCCACGGTTTGCTCACGGACATCCAGGAGCTGACCAAGATCGCGAAGACGGCCAATGGCGCTGAGAACCGCGCGGACGACGGCGTTGTCACGCCACTGAACGGCGAAGAACCGGTCTCGATGAACATGTGGGGCTTCACCCCAAGCATCTTCCCGCTCCTGGAACGCGACTTCGTTGCTTTCCTGCAGGCCAAGGGACAAGAGCTCAAGAGCGAGTCCTACATTCCGATGGCGGTGGGTAATCTCGTGAAGAACCAGCAGGCCACGTGCCGCATCCTCCGGACGACCGCCGCTTGGTTCGGGGTTACTTATCGCGAAGACAAGGCGTTGGTCCAAGCCAGCATCCTCGGGCAAGTCCAGCAAGGCAACTACCCTACCTCCCTTTGGTCCTAGTCCCATGGCAACCTCCGTATCTTACGACACCCGCGCCATCGCCGCATCTTTCGCCCTGCTGGGCGATTATGTGTCCGCCGAACCCTACGGGAGCGGGCATATCAACGATACGTTCGCCCTCGAGGTCAGCCAAGGCGGACGCGGCATCCGGTACGTCCTCCAACGCATCAACCACAACATCTTCAAGAACCCCGATGGGCTCATGGAGAATGTCGAGCGGGTTTGCCGGCATGCCCAAGCCAAGCTCCAAGCCAGCGGCGCGGTCGATGCTTCGCGTCGCGCCCTGACCTTGGTGCCGACCAAGGCGGGCCGGGGCTGGCACACCGACGCCGCCGGTAACCGCTGGCGCTGCTACGTCTTCGTCGAAGGCGCCACTGGGCACGACATCATCCGCAACGCCGACCAAGCCTACCAGGCGGCGAAAGCTTTCGGAGCGTTTCAAGCCTTGGTCGCCGACCTTCCGGGCGGTCGACTGGTTGAGACCATCCCTCATTTCCACCACACGCCCAGCCGCTTCGCCAACTTCCAGGCCGCTTTGGCCAAGGATGCCCACGGCCGCGCCGCACTGGCCCAGCCCGAAATCGCCTTCGCCCTCGCCCGCGCCCAAGACGTCGGCGTGATTGCCGACGCGATGGCCCGCGGCGAAATCCCCGAGCGCGTCACGCATAACGACACGAAGCTCAACAATGTCCTCCTGGATAACGAAACCCAGGAAGGCATCTGCGTCATCGACCTCGACACGGTCATGCCTGGTTCGGCTTTGTATGATTTCGGTGACCTGGTCCGGACATCGACCTCGCCGGCGGCGGAGGACGAGACGGACCTTTCGAAGGTCACGATGCAGCTCCCGATGTTCGAAGCGCTGGTGAAGGGCTACCTTTCCACCGCCGGCGGATTCCTGACGCCCCGGGAACGCGCGCTGCTCCCCTTCGCCGGGAAACTGATCACTTTCGAAATCGGCCTACGCTTCCTCACGGACTGGCTGGAGGGCGATGTGTATTTCAAAATCAAGCGTCCACAGCACAACCTCGACCGTCTGCGCACCCAGTTCAAGCTGGTCGAGTCCATCGAAGCCCAGTTGCCTGCGATGCAGGCGCTCGTCAAATAAGCCATGAAAATCCTCGTCACCGGCGGTGCCGGCTTCATCGGTTCGCACGTCGTCGAACACTTCCAGGGCCAGGCCGAGGTCATCGTCCTCGACAACTTCCGCTCCGGCCATCGTCGCAACCTGGCGGGCCTCCAGCACACCTTGATCGAAGGGTCGATCCTGGATCGCGCCAAGCTCGATGAAGCCATGCGTGGCGTCGACCAGGTCTACCATTTGGCGGCGATGATCTCCGTCCCGGAGTCGATGTTGAAGCCACGCGAGTGCGTGGATCTCAATGCCACGGGCACCTTGCATGTCCTGGAAGCGGCCGAAGCCGCCAAGGTGCGCAAGGTCGTGCTGGCCTCCTCCGCCGCGGTCTACGGCGACAACCCGAACGTACCTAAGGTCGAGACCATGCTCCCCGAGCCGAAGTCACCTTATGCGGTGACCAAGCTGGACGGCGAATACTACCTCGAACTCTTCCGCCGGGAACGCGGCCTGGCCACCACGAGCCTCCGCTTCTTCAATGTTTTCGGTCCGCGCCAAGACCCCAAATCCCCCTACGCGGCCGCGGTCCCCATCTTCATCGAGAAGGCCGTGCGCGGTGAACCGATCGGCATCTTTGGCGACGGCGAACAGACCCGCGACTTCATCTATGTGAAGGATATCGTCGGGGCCCTGACCTTTGCGGCCGCCAATTCCGAAATGGGCGGGGTCTTCAACGTCGGCTACGGGCGCAAGATGACCGTCAAGTCCTTGGCGGAGGAAGTGATTCGTCTGACCGGCTCTCCGTCCGTCATCGAACACAAGCCTGATCGCCCCGGCGACATCAAGCACTCCATGGCTTCCTCGGACAAACTCCAGCAAGCCGGGTGGCAGCCGCGGCACAGCGTCGCCGAAGGTCTCGCCGCGACGGTGGCTTACTTCAAGTCGCTCAAGGCGTGACTTCGATCGGTACGAGGAGGTAATCCTCGGCGCCGTCGCTGATGTTCAACCAGAGGTCGTAACGACCCGGCGGGGGGAGCCGGAGGCGGAAAGAGAGCGTTGGATTGGCGTCGTATTCGCCGCCTTCCAGGGAGGGGTGCATGTGGGCGTAGCCCGTCTGAGTATTGGCATCACCGAACAGCACGGCATGCCCCAGGGAGGCCATCAAGGGCTGCAGCTTAAGCGGGGGCGCCCCCGCCGGGGCCGATAGGGTGACGCGCACCAAGGCGGACTGCCCCGACTGGGTCGACGAGATGGTTACAGCCTTCACCAGATTGCGCGACGGGAGCGGCGGCTTGGGTAGCGAACGCACCTCCATGCTGGCGGTTGCTTCCGCCAACAGGACGCGCCCCGCCCGGACCGTGACGAAGTCGACGTAGGCCTGGAAGTCACCGCCCGGATTGCCGTCGGTGAACCACGTCGGCAAGGCAAAGTGCCACGTGCCATCGTCGGACGGCGAGGGGTGGACGTGGATGTACCCTTTACGCCCCGTGACCTGACGGAGGTGCAAGTGGACCTTCTGGGTGTGCGAAATCCCCACTTCGTAAGGTAGGATCGCCCGACCTTCATCCCCGATTAAGCGGAGAGAACCGCCCTGCCCGTTGTCGTTGAAGGCAATTTCGAGCTTCACCGGGAACCGCAGGGCCTTGGGTGAATAGAAGTTGGCTTCCTCGTTGACCCCGCAGAACTGCACGCCACCCGCAATGACCGGCTCATGGGCGGCGTGGAGGAAGGCGCATTGCGTATCGGGCAAGGAGCGTAACCCGAAGAATGCAACTACCGCGAAGGCGGTCAGGAGCCAGATTTGGCGTGAAGTGGTCATCGGGGTTTGGCCGGCTCGGCGAGACGAGCAAAATAATCGGCAACCTCGGCGGAGTCAAATACGGCACCCTCACGGCGCTGGACGATGCGGCCCTCGGGGCTCACGATCACCAAGGCCGCATTATGCAGGATGGTGCCATCGCTCCGCGTCGTGAGGATGCCGTAATGGCGCATGAGGTCCTTGATGTGGGCTTCCCGCCCGGTCAGGAAACTATGGCGTTTGAAGTCGATGCCGTACCCTTGGGCATAGGTGCGGAGGATGCCGGGGGTGTCGACTTCCGGGTCAAAGGTGATGGTCAGCAGGCGGACATTCGCCAAGGCGGGGCGCTTGGCCAATTCGTCGGCCAGTTTGCGCATGGCCGAGGTGGAAGCGGGGCACATGCGCGCGTTCTGGCAGCTCGTGAAGATGAAATTGATCGCCAGCGGGGCGCCCAGGAAATCCTTTTTCAGGCGAAACCGTCCGTCCTGATCCCACATCGCCATCATGGGCATGAGGTCATTGGCCCCACGCATGACGATGCGCCCTCGTTCAAACGTGTCGCGGCGGAGGTCATCGACGACCTGTTGTTCCTGTCGGAGTTCTTCGGGCTCGGCGGAGATCACCCCCTCCGCCGAGGGTTTGCCGTCACGCTGGACCACGGTGCAGCGGATGGGCTTAGCCCAAGCAATTTCGAGGTCGCCGGGTTGGAGGGCGACCGTCACGGGTACCCCGGCCTTGGCACCGGCGCTCGGTGTGAACCGCGCGGTGCGGGCGGAGGCTTCGAAGTTGCTGAACTGCCCCACCTGCGGGGCAGGTTCCGCCGCCGCAAAGAGTGACGCCGAGAGGAGGCAGAGGATGGCTTTCATGAAAATAGTTTTCCGGATTCGCCCAGCAGCAGTTGGGCCATGCCATGCCTGACACCGCGATGGGTGACCTGAAAAGCATCGGCGCCCGTCAGGTCGGCCAAGATGCATAAGGTGAGCAAGGCTGCTGGCATGATATCCAGGCGATCGGCGGGGATGCCCGGCAAGGTGCGGCGTTCGGCAGCCGTCATCCGGCAGATCTTGTCCTTCAGCTCGCGAATCCGCAGCAAAGGTAAACGCCCGCCGACCGGGGGTTCACCGAGTGCCTCCAAGTAGAGGGCGATGACCGCAAAGGCACCGCCTGCGCCCACGATGAGAGCCCGCTCGGCAACCTGGGCCGGGATGACTTCGCCAAGGGTCTTGAGCACGTCGAAACGGAAAGCGATTTGGGCTGGCTCGCTGATCGGGCCGGGAGCCCCCTCGAGCAGCGAATGCGTGAGTCGAACCGACCCCAAGGGGAAGCTGCGGGCCAACGTGCAACGCTGGCCACGGATTTCCATGACCTCCAGGCTCCCCCCACCGAGGTCGAAAGCGAAGAGGTGCTGATAGCCCGCCAGGGCCGGATCGGAGCGGACGCCATCGGCGGCCAAGCGTGCCTCCACTTCACCGGAGACAACCGTCAACCCCAAGCCCGTCAGCGACCGTAACCTGGCGTCGAAATCCGCCCGGTTGGCACACTC